>JAGLLQ010000001.1 GCA_023140455.1 Desulfobacteraceae bacterium
ATCACTGTTATTGTCGGTATAAAAGCATTCTTTAACGCATGCCGAAATATAACAATGGCGTAAGATAATCCTTTGGCATGAGCTGTTCTTATGTAATCCTGACTTAGAACATCCAGCATGGCGCTTCTAACCATTCTTGCGATTAACCCGCTTTGCATAATTCCCAGTGTTAAACCTGGTAAAATCAAATATTTCAATGCATTGAACAAACCTGCTTTAGCTATAGGCTCATATCCACATACAGGTAACCAATTTAAATGCACGCCAAAAAATAACATAAGCAGAAACGCCAGCCAGAATCCGGGAATAGATATCCCGATAAGTGAAACTCCAATTGTTAATTGATCAAGCCAGGTTTTATGCTTTACTGCTGAAATTACTCCAAATAAAATTCCAAATATAACTCCTATAAGCATCCCAATTGCAGCAATTAAAAAAGTTGGCTCTATTCTTGATAAGATTGCTTCCTTAACAGGTATATGTAAAAAAATTGATTGACCTAAATCTCCTCTTATGATTCTGCCAAACCATGTAATAAATTGAACTTGCAAAGATTGATCTAAACCTAATTGACTTTTTAAAAGAAAGACCTGTTGATTTGTAGCAAATTCTCCTAAAATCACTCTTACTGGATCTCCGGGAATAAGATGAGTGATAAAGAATGCGCAAACAGCTACAACCATGATGATGGGTAACATTAATAGAAGTCTTTTAATTATATATTTTATCAAGGTTTCTCTATTTGAATATACAAATTAATTAGTTAGGCATAAGTAAATGAATAATAAAAATCTGGACTTTCTGTTTTTTTTTATACATATTTTTTCTTTCAAAATTTATATCTTAACTAAAATAAATAAGTTCAATATATATAATTCAATTTCTTTGTTGTCTAATTTTAATTATCAATGATCTCTACTCAATGTATAGATAATTTCTATACATTCTTTTGAATAGAAAGGTGTTTCTGTCAATTTTTTTGTTGACTCCACAATAAATACCTGTTAACCATATTATTTTATTTAGGTTAACGAGATATTTATGAGAAATATGAAAGAGAAAATTTTACAAGCATTATTCAAAACATCAGATGACACGGTTTCAGGTGTAGCATTGTCCGAAGAGCTTGGAATCTCCAGAGTTGCTGTGTGGAAACACATAAAAGCCTTAAAAGCGAGCGGAGTTAAAATTAATTCCACATCAAAAGGATATAGTCTGCCCCACAAAGATGATCTGCTTTTCCCTTTTTGTTTTGAAAAATATCAGGATAAAATCCATTTTTTCCCATCAGTAACTACAACAATGAATACTGCAAAAAAAATGGCAAGAGCCAATTCAGGATCGGGCATAGATGATTTTTCTGTAATAATTGCCCAGAATCAAACTAATGGCCGGGGCAGACTAAACAGAGAATGGATATCGACCGATGGTGGATTGTGGTTTACACTGATTTTAAAACCTGACCTGCCGCCACCTCTTGCTTATATATTAAATTTTGCTGCATCTTTATCCCTTGCAAGATGTCTTAATACTCTTTTTAAAATTGATGCAAAAGTCAAATGGCCCAATGACCTTTTGATAAAAAATGAAAAACTTGCAGGACTTTTATCTGAAATGGAAACAGAAGGAGATATGCTCAAGTTTGTAAATATCGGCATTGGACTGAATGTTAATAATAATCCCAAAAAGGATATCCCTGATTCCATATCCATAAACAATATTACTGGAAAACATGTTTCAAGGAGGGAAATTTTAATTCAATTTTTAAGTAATTTTGAAGAACTATATCAGGATATTATTAATCACAATATCAGCAGTCAGGAGATTATTTCCATGTGGAAAGAACATACTTCAACAATTGGAAAGTATGTGAATATTGAAACTTTCGGAAAAAAGTATAAAGGACTTGCAATAGATGTTGATACAACTGGCGCACTGCTTTTACAAGTAGGTGACGGTGCCAATGACCGCCATACTAAGGACTCAATAAAAAAAGTAATCTACGGAGACTGCTTTTATAAAGGAAACAATTAATTATGAATATTTCACAGGAACTAAAATATATAACTTACTCTT
>JAGLLQ010000010.1 GCA_023140455.1 Desulfobacteraceae bacterium
TGGTCAGCATACTTCTTTTTTTACGTAAAGGTGCGCACATAGTTTTATCCCAGGATAATTTTCCAACAGGTATTATTAATTCTTTTGAAACTAACAAGCCAACCTTTCTATATGCTTCACCTTTTCATTATAGTTTGCTTGCAACTCATAATAACATTTCAAACAAACTATTATCAGATGTTCGAAAAGCCGTTGTAACCGCTGTCTCCTTAAATAAAAAAACAGAACAACAATTTTTTAATAAATTTAAAATTCACTTGAGTCAGGCCTATGGAATCATTGAAGTTGGCCTGCCATTTATTAATGATAAATTTGATGACGACTATATATGTTCTGTTGGCCAAATCTTACCAGGTTATGAATTAAAAATAAAAAACCCTGATGGAAAAGGACAAGGCACAATTTTACTTAAAGGAAAAGGAATGTATCATGCTTATACATCTCCCTGGAAAAAACGAGCACAATGGTTTGATACATGTGATATCGGGTATATAAAAAATTCTTATCTTTTTATTTCAGGCAGAAGCAAAAATATAATAAATTTTGCCGGGATGAAAATATTTCCAGAAGAAGTAGAAGAGGTTATTTCAGAATATGAACAAATCGATGAGGTACGTGTGTTTGCAGAGCAACATGATATTTATGGTCAACTTCCTGTAGCTGAAATTGTGCTTGCAACCAAAGAAAAACTTGATATTTTTAAACTTAAAAAATATTGCTTACAAAAACTTGATTCTTATAAAGTCCCAAAGGAATTTATTGAGGTTAAGTTCATAAAAAAAACAACAAGTAATAAAATACAAAGATAATAACTTTACCATTTCGGAGAAGACAATGAGTGATACAAATGAGCAGATAGTATTAGTAACCGGTGGCAGCAAAGGTATTGGCAGAGCAATAGCTGTTGAGCTAGGCCAAAAAGAACGTTTTGTTTATGTAAACTATCATTCAGATGAAAAAGGAGCTCTTAAAACCTGCAAATTAATTGAAGACAATGGTGGAAAAGCCAAAGCCCTGCAATTTGATGTTAGTGATGCTGCCTTGTCAGAAAAAGCTGTAAAATCAATACTTGATACTCATGGAAAAGTTGATATTCTTGTTAATAATGCAGGGATTAGAAACGATAAGCTCATGGCGTGGATGCAGGAACCTGACTGGAAAAATGTTTTAGACACCAACCTTGCTTCTTTTTTTAATGTATCAAAGCTTATTGTTAAAAATATGATTACCAAACGCTTTGGAAGGATCATCAATATTTCATCAACAGCAGGCCAGGTTGGTAATGCAGGTCAGGTTAATTATTCTGCTGCTAAAGCAGGTTTAATTGGAGCAACCAAAGCTCTGGCAAAAGAAATTGCCAGAAGGAATATTACTGTAAATGCAGTATCCCCAGGATTTATTGATACAGGGATGCTCGATGGTATGCCTATAGAAGAAATAAAAAAAATGATACCAAGTGCAAGGCTTGGAACAGTTGAAGAAGTAAGCTCCCTGGTAGGTTTTTTATGTTCAGATAAGGCTTCTTATATAACAGGACAGATTATTGGAGTTAATGGCGGAGTAGCATAAACACATTATTTAAATTATAAAAATGAAAAAACCATATTTCAAACATATAAAAGACGGGCCGGAACCTTTAAGAGCAATTGTAAACACCACAACCAGATTTGAAGAAATTGATTCAATGGGTATAGCCTGGCATGGGAGATTTGCAAGTTACTTTGAAGATGCCCGTGTAGCTTTGGGTGAAAAATATAAAATTAGTTATTTTGATCTTTTTAGAAATGGAATTTTAGCTCCATTAAAAAAAATTCATATCGATTTTAAAACACCTGTTTTTTTTCGAGAAAAAATTTCAATAGAATGTATTCTGCATTATACACGTGCTTCAAAAATTTCAACTGAATACATAATCAAAAAGCAAGATAATTCAATAGCTGCAACAGGGTACGTAATTCAAATGCTGCTTAATCCTGAGTATGAACTCTTTTTAACTCAACCAGAGTATTATAAAAACTTCTGTGAGATGTGGGAGAAGGGGGAAATTAGATGAGAAATGTTATTATTGCTCAAACCTCTGTTGTTACTTCTGTCGGCTTAAGTTTGGACTCTACTTTTCAATCTTTTTTGAATCGCAAATCAGGCTTTAAAAAAATTGACCGTTTCAAGACTACAAACTATAGAAGCAAATATGCAGCACTTATTAAAGATATTGAGACACCTCAAGATAGAAGTAGTTTCTTAAATCTTACTGATTTGATCATAGATCAACTTATTGATATCCCAAGAGACAGCCTTTTATTAACAGCCACAGCACAAGCATGTGTTGATTTGTTTGAAAAAAATACAAAAAAGCAATGTTCCTTAAATAAATACTTGATCCCTTCCAATATTCCAAAATATATTGCTGAAAAACTAAACTTGAAAGATAGCGGGATAAATATCAATTCTGCATGTGCTTCTCCCACTATTGCTATTATTAAAGGTGCACAAATGATTGAAAACAAAAGAGCAGATTCTGTTCTTATATTTTGTGCTGATATTGTAAGCGAATTTGTTTTTTCAGGTTTTTCTGCTCTTAACGCGCTATCTCCTGACCCTACAAAGCCATTTGATATTAATAGAAAAGGATTAAGTCTTGGTGATGGAGGAGCTGCAATACTTCTTATGGATGAAGAGCTTGCTAAAAAAAATTCTATTAAGTTTAACACTTCCATTGCAGGGGGTGGCATTGCATCTGATGCTACTCATATTACTGCACCGGCTCAGGATGGACGTGGATTAATAATAGCTATTAACAATGCTCTTAAAACTGCAAAAATAACTCCTGACCAGATTGGTGCAATTAATACACACGGTACAGGGACTATATATAATGATTCCATGGAAATTAATGCATTTAAAAATGTTTTCAAAGATTTAAGGATACCCGGAAACTCATTTAAAGGCTCAATTGGACATACTTTAGGCGGGGCTGGTGGAATTGAAGCCGCTGTTGGTACATTAATGCTTAAAGAAAATATACTTCCCGGAACCTATGGTTTTTCAAATCCGGACAGAGGCGCTGAAAATTTAATAAGCTCTGAAAACGTACCTTTTTATAAAGATCATCTTCTAAGTACAAATTCTGGTTTTGCCGGAACAAATGCTGCTTTAGTTTTAAAAAGGATAAATTGCTAATGGATTATTATATTGGCGGCATAGGCTTTGTAACTCCTAATTCTTCCGGATGCGGCAGAGATTTTAAAAACTTTAATCCAAAACCCGGAAAACTTTCCTCCATGTCAAGAAAAGATGTTTTAGACAAACCCTATAAACCTTTTGGCAGAATGGACTTTTTTTCAAAAATCGGTTTTGCAGGTACATATTTTGCCTGTAAAGATGCTGGATTAGTTACCCCAGAATTAACCCATGAGAATAAAACTTCAGATACTGCTATAATTGTATCTACACACTTTAGATGCCTTGAGACTGACAATAATTATTTTGCAACAATTAAACCTGAGAATGGGAAAAATGCCAGCCCTGCTTTGTTTGCATACGCTCTTCCAAATGCATTTTTAGGGGAAGCTTCTATTTATCTAAAAACAACCGGTCAATGTTTTGTTGTTAACGAAGATAATACAGATGGAATTACTGCACTTAAAATGGCATTTGATATATTAGATTCTAATGAGTCTGAAATTGTAATATGTGGTATCTGTGATACAAACATACCTGAATTTCTCAAAAACCAAATTAATTTTAAAGATAGAAATTTTTCAGGGAGTCTTTTTTTTACAATCAGTAAAAAAGAACAAAATAATAATTATGGCAAAATAAAAGAAGATGAAGATGGTTTTATTTTTTTTAATGGAAATAATATAGAAAATCTCCTTGATCTTGCTCGAGTTTGTATAGAAAATAAAAAAATTAAATTTAAGGAAAAATTATTATTATGAAAATGCAACTTATATACCCACAATGGAAAAAACTTAGACACCAGACTGTATTCCATCTTCCTCCACATGCGCCTGTTGTTTTTTCCGCAGCCTTACCTGAATATGTTGATCTTCATTTTTATGATGAAAATGTACAAACTATAGAATTTGACACTTCCTATGACATAATCGCTATCTCAGTAATGCTTACCTGTCAGATTCAAAGAGCCTTTGAAATTGCTGATAAATATAGAAAAGAAGGTTTAACTGTAATCTTTGGCGGCATTGCCACAATGCTTCATTCCAAAGAAGTTATGGAGCATGCTGATTCTGTATTTCTTGGTGAAGTTGAAGATGGCAGACTTGAAATGCTTCTTGAAGATTTCAAAAATGATAAGCTTAAAAAAGTTTATGATTATATGCAAAATCACCCTGATACAAACAGTATAGGTCCGGCCAGAAGAGATATCCTTGATAATGATCTCTATGCGTACAGAGGTATTCAAATGGTTGATCTGATTCATGCATCCCGTGGTTGCAAATTCAATTGCTTCCCCTGCTGTAACAACTTTCTTGGTGGTGCCCAATTCAGACCACGCCCAATAGATAAAGTTATTAAAGAGATGGAAGGTATAAAAAACAATCGCCTTTTTGTTGTGGATAACTCACTTGCCCAGGATAAGGAATGGGTTATGGATCTTTTTAGAGAAATGATTCCATTAAAAAAGAAATGGGTTTCCCACCCTATTGTTTATGATGAGGATGTACTTAAACTTGCAGCTGAAGCTGGTTGCTGGTACGTTTACCAGGCAATTGTTGATACCTCAGATGTTATCAAAGATAGAATCAAGCTACTTCACGATCATGGTATTGGGGTTGAAGGAACCATTCTTCTAGGTACTGATGAACAAGATGAAGATTATATCAAACGTTTAATTGATTTTCTTATGGAAATTAATCTTGATATGGCAGAGTTTACAATTCTCACTCCTTTTCCGGAAAGTCCTATTAGAAGAAAGTTTGAAAAACAAGGAAGAATTCTTCATAATGACTGGAGTAAATATTCGTGTGATAATGTAGTATTCAAACCAAAAAAGATATCTCCTGAAAGGCTTGAAGCCATGTATGATCTTGCATGGAATACTTTTTATGCAGACGGCGGGCAGCAAACAAAAATGGGTTCACTCTTTTATAAAGTTATTCAAAAAGAAATAAAAGATGGTACATATAGAAGATATAATCCTAAAACAAAACGGTCTTTCAGAAAAAGACTCAAAGTATGAGTAAAGAAAAATTAAAAAAGGTTCTTCTTGTACATCCTCTTGGATATAAATCTGAAAAAGCATCAGGTGACATTTCAAGAATCGCAAATATCACCCCACCACTCGGGATTGCCAGTATTTGTGCATACCTTGGCCTGCACCAAATTGAATGCGATATTATTGACTGTTATGCCCATCCTGATGCAGATCTAAAAATAATACGATATCTAAAAAAGGAAAAACCCGATTATATTGGTTTTTCCTGCTCAACTTCTACTTTTAATGACGGACTTCGTCATGCTCAAATTGCTAAATCAATCATTGATGATATTAAAGTCGTTTTTGGCGGTGCACATGTTTCTGCATTAAAAGAATCAATTATTAAAGATTTTAAATATGTTGATTATGTTGTTGTAGGAGAAGGAGAACAAACTTTTACTGAACTAATCAAAGCTGAGAATAATAATATTTCAGATATCAAAAATATTGTATATAGAAATAGCGATAATGAAGTAATTTTTACAGGATACAGAGAAGAGCTACTTGATCTCGATTCAATACCCTTCCCTGCTTATGAAAAACTTGAGGGATATCCTGAAAAATATAAACTGCCTATTTTCAATTACCCTGTAACTCCAAATTCAAGCTGTATTTCTAGCCGTGGCTGCCCTTATTCATGCAGTTATTGTGACAGATCTGTTTTTAGAAAAACTTTCAGGTTTAACAGTGCTGAATACCTTTATGATCATTTTAAATATTTAAATAAAAATTTTGGAATCAGGCATGTTAATTTTTATGATGATCAATTTACATTTAAGAAAAAAAGAGTTCTAAAATTCTGTGAACTTATGACCTCAGGCAACCTTAAAATGAGTTTTAATTGTGCTGCCCGGGCAGAACACCTTGATTTCGAATTAGTTACAGCAATGAAAGCTGCAGGGTGTTGGATGATTAGTCTTGGTGTTGAAACAGGTGATGAAAACCTTCTTGCACAACACAGACAAAATGCAGACCTTCAAATGCTTCGAGATAAAATTGCTTTAATTAAAAAAGCTAAAATCCGTGTAAAAGCACTTTTAATGATGGGTCTGCCAGGTGAAACAAAAGAGAGCATAGCAAAAAGTAAAAAATATGTTTTTTCTCTGCCAATTGACGACTTTAATCTTGCTAAATTCACTCCTTTCCCAGGTTCTCCTATATATCAACAAATAAAAGAAGGGGCATTAATAGGAACTTTTGATGAAAACTGGAAAAAAATGGACTGCATGGAATTTCTTTTTATTCCAAATGGCATTACAAAAAAAACTTTGGAAAAACTATTTATAGATTTTTACAGATCTCATTTTATGCGACACAAAGTTCTTTTTGGTTATATCTCAATGATATGGAAATCACCAGACAGCTGGCACCGATTTTTTAAAAGTTTTTTTCATTTTATGAGTTTTATAAAAAATAAAAAAAGGCATAAAGAATAACAACTTAACTTTTGCATTTTTCTTTAATTTTTTCATATTGATTCTGATAATATTCTTTTTTTTCAGTGCGGGACTTTTTCAAAGCTTCTTTAGAGGCATTTACAGCTTTATCGCAATAATTATTAAATAAACATGCTTCAGCATATGTATCTAAGACATAAGGTGCCCTGCTAATTTCTATTGCTCTCAAAGCATAATCATATGCCTTAGTTTTATTCCTGATTTTTTCATCTTCACATGTAGCATAAAGCCATGAAAGATTATTTAATGCATGTAAATTATTATGGTCAACCTTTAATGCATTTTGCCAAGCTGTTTCTGCATTTCTAAATTCCTTATGATTGTAACTATAATCACCAACCATCGCATAAAGCCTGGTATTATCCTGATTAATTCGAAATTCCTGTTTTAATACTTTTTGCGCAATATATTTATTCAAATATTTACTGCCAATTCCAAAATTAATAGAATATCCTGTAATACAAACAACTGAAAGTATTATGACAAAGCTAACAATCATTTTTAATACTTTATTGTTGTGTTTATCAATTTGAGACAAATCAGCCTGACAATCGCGTAAAAACTCAATTCTTTCTGTTATACTGAAATGATGCCAGTTTGGTTGGTCAGGAGATTGCCCGCTGTATTTAATTATTTTATAAAATGTCGTAATAAGTCCAAACGCATCTCCCATGACAGAAAAAACATAGGTATCAGCCTGGCGTTCAAAATTTCGCATAAAAAAACCAAAAACATATCTGAAATAAAGTAGAAAAACAGAAACCAAAACAAAGCTAAAAACAATTGATATTAAGGAATCATGATTTATATTAAAAAACAATGCTGATTTATAAAGTAAACCTGAAGAAAAAATTAACAGCATTAAAGGATCAAAAAGAAAATATATACATGACATATATCCTGCAAAAATAAAAACATAGAAATAAAGATGCTTCTTTTTTGCATGGCCAATTTCATGGGATATAACCGCATCAATTTCCTTATCATCAAGAAGACTTATCAATGCCGGAGTTATAAGCAGATATCTAAATTTACCCATCAAGCCCATGATACCGGCAGTAATCATAGACCCTCCAAAAAGGTCCCATTTTAAAATATCAGCATATTTAAAATCTGTCTTCGTACATAAGCTTACAATCTGTTCTCTTACTTTTCCATTTTCAAGTGGCTTACATCTCCATATTTTTTGTATCAAAACAGGTCCAAAAACTGCCATGGCAATCATGAAAATCAATATATAAGAAATTTCCCCTATTGCTGTTGATAAAAAAGCAGGTAGAACTTTAAATGGTAATATTTGAATAATGTCTGCAACTATTGATAACAAAAACCATGGAATAAGAGCAGGTAAAGAAAATGAAATATTGGATATAATAAAATCTTTTCTTTTAACAGAATCTGGAAAAAATTGCTTTTGAACAATCCATGCTGAATCCCAGATAATTATCAGGTAAATTAAAAATAATAATAAAAAAATGATTGCATGCAGGGTTGGGAAAAGATGAAAAATTTTATAATCTGCAAAAAATAGTTTTAATCTGAAATAGTAAAGGTCAATACAATATACAGCTAATGCGAGGATAGAAAGTCTAAAAATATAAGAATTAATTTTATGATCAAGTTGTGATTTATTATTAAAAGAATTATTATAATCTTTTTTTGCAAGTCTTTTAAAGGAAATACGACATATCAAAATAAAAAACATAACAGCAAACAATGCATAAATAAATGCATTATCACGAACATTGTATATACCTTCAGGGTAATAACAGGTGGTGTAAAGAATTAAAGCTGTAAGAAAATAAATAAAATTTGTAAACATTTTAGAGAACTAACAAATATTTAAAAACAACCCAAAAATGACAAAAACTTCCCGATATAACAAACATATGCCATATTTCATGAAACCCGAAAACCCCTGGAAATGGATCAGGTTTTTTTATGGCATAAATCACTGCGCCGATGCTGTAAAAAAGCCCCCCAGCAAAAAGCCATGCTATACAGGCTCCTTGTAATGAAGTTACTATTGGATATATTGCAACAATACAGACCCATCCCATAATTAAATAAATAATAGTAGAAACAGATCTTGGGACATTCATAAAAAATATTTTTATTACAATGCCTGCAAATGCTAATCCCCAGACAACACCAAAAATGCTCCACCCCCATGGACCTCTTAAAGGTACAAGACATATAGGAGTATAAGTTCCGGCAATTAAAAGAAAAATCATAATATGGTCAATACGCCGTAAAATTGCAAGTTTTGAAGCAGAAATTTTCAATCCATGGTAAAGCGAACTTGAAGCAAACATCATTACAAGTGTAGAGCCAAAAATTGTAAAAGATACAATATGCCAGGCTGAGCCTTTCAATGTGGAAAAGACAATCAAAAGAGTCAGTCCCACGATCGAAGCAACTGCTCCTGCAGCATGGGAAATTGAATTAACAGGTTCTCGCAGGACATTATTAATATAACACATGTTTATCTTCTTTCTAAAATTGTTAGTTAATATATGTACTTTTTACATTTTTTTTCAAATATTTCAATCATCTTTATTTTAAAATAATTAAATCTCTATTTTTATATAAACTGCTATGCAAAAGATATTGGTTATGATATGCAAAAAAGATGTTCAGTTCTTAAATCATTTTTTATTAAAAAATGAATATCTGTTTTATTCATTTGTAGATATGTCACTAATATAAACTTTTAGGAGGGTATTAAGTATGAAGTTCGTTAAATTTACTATCATTTGTTTCACTGTTTTTATGTTTGCAGCAATATCCATGGCTGGAACACTTG
Organism: Desulfobacteraceae bacterium; assembly: GCA_023140455.1. The sequence goes on from JAGLLQ010000010.1 coordinate 9,485, forward strand.
AAGACGTAAAAGCTAAAGGCTTTATCCAGGTTGGAGTCAATGGTAGTGTGTTCGGTTTTGGTAAAGCTGATGATAAAGGTGTTTGGAAAGGTCTAGATGTTGATTGTGCAAGAGCAGTCTCTGTCGCTGTTTTCGGTAGCCCTGACAAATTAAAATTCACTCCTCTTACAGCTAAGACAAGATTTACTGCATTACAGTCAGGAGAAATTGACATGCTTTTCAGAAATTGTACACAGACTTTAAGCAGAGACTCTGCTCTTGGTCTGGATTTCTGTGTTGTCAATTACTATGACGGTCAGGGATTCCTTATTCCTAAAAAACTTGGTGTAAAAAGTGCTAAAGAACTTGATGGAGCAACAGTCTGTGTTCTTCCAGGAACTACTACAGAGTTGAATGTTGCGGATTATTTCAGAGCAAATGGCATGAAAATGAATCCAGTTGTTATAGAAAATACAGCTGAACTTAACAAGGCTTTTTTCGCAGGCAGATGTGACTGTTTAACATCAGATGCTTCTCAACTTGCAGCGCAGCGTGCAGTTGCTCCAAACCCAGATGATTACATGATTCTTCCTGAAATTATTTCAAAAGAACCTTTGGCTCCTGCTGTTCGACATGGAGATAACAAATGGAAAGATATTGTTAATTATGCTGTTCTTACCTTAATAAATGCTGAAGAATTTGGGATTACATCTAAAAATGTTGATAAAATGCTAAAAAGCAACAACCCAAAAATTCAGAGATTCTTAGGAGCTACTAAAGGTAATGGAAAAGCTCTTGGTATTGACGAAAATTTTGCTTATAATATAATTAAAATGGTTGGTAATTATGGCGAAATTTTTGAAAGAAATGTAGGTGTGAATACTCAACTTGGAATTGAAAGAGGGCTTAATGCACTTTGGACAGATGGTGGTCTGATGTACTCTCCTCCATTTAAATAATAAAATTATAAGTTTAGTATGGTGCAATTACCTATAATTGCACCATACTTTTTTAAAAAAATAATTAGAAAGTATAATGAATAAAGCTATTAATACTAAAAATTCTGACCATATATCGTTCTGGTATGATCCGGATAAAAGATCGATCCTTTATCAAATCGGAGCGGCTTGTTTATTTGCTTTTGTAGCATGGTACCTTGTTTCTAACACAATGGCCAATCTCGAAAAACAATCAATTGCCACAGGATTCGGATTCTTAAACAATGAAGCAGCCTTTGAAATTGGAGAATCTTTAATTGAGTATTCAGCAGCTGACCGGTATATGAGAGCTCTTTCAGTCGGCTTTTTAAATACTTTACTCGTATCATTTATTGGTGTTACATTAACTGTTATTTTAGGGACATTTCTCGGAATAGCAAGATTATCAAAGAACTGGCTTGTTAACAAATGTGCAGCAGGCTACATTGAATTATTTCAAGATATTCCTGTCCTTTTACAACTTTTTTTCTGGTATGCTTTTTTTTATGAAATGCTGCCCTCTCCCAGATCTGCTTTAAGTCCCTTTGAAGGTTTGTTCCTATGTAATAGAGGATTAATATTCGGAATCCCACAAGCCCACCCTGTTTATAAATATATGTTTCTTGCTGTAATTATTGCTGTTGTTATTATTTTTTTAATAAAAACATGGGCAAAAAAAAGACAAGAAAAAACAGGTAAACAATTTCCAATTTTTTTCACCTCTATCTTTTTAATAATTGGATTTCCCTTTATATGTTGGATCTTTGGCGGGGCTCCAACTGAAATGAGTTTGCCTGCATTAAAAGGATTTAACTTTAAGGGTGGATTAACTATCAGCCCCGAATTCGCAGCACTCTTATTGGGACTTGTTCTATATACTGCAGCTTTTGTTGCAGAAGTTGTTAGGGCTGGAATTCAATCAGTAAATAAAGGTCAGACTGAAGCTGCGATGGCCATTGGCTTAAAACCTGGCAAGGTTTTAAATCTAATAATTCTGCCCCAGGCATTAAGAGTTATTATCCCTCCTTTAACAAGTCAAATGCTTAATCTGACAAAAAACAGTTCCCTGGCAGTAGCCATAGGATATCCAGATTTTGTTTCTGTTGCCGGAACAGCAATTAATCAGACAGGGCAGGCAATTGAGGGAGTTATGTTAATTATGATTGTATATCTAATATTCAGTCTTTCGACCTCTGCTTTTATGAACTGGTATAATAAAAAAATGGCAATAGTAGAAAGGTAACAGCTATAAAACAGGTTTTTATGGAATCAAATACAATAAATGAAAATAAGGCAATAATTAAACCTCCAATATCAAGTGTTGGGTTTATAGGATGGATCAGAGAAAATTTGTTCAGCAGCCCCTTGAACACTGCATTAACAATCATTATTATCAGTATTTTATGGTTTTCAATCATTCCTTTTTTAAATTGGGCTTTTATAGATAGTTGCTGGCATCCTGACGCTAATTGCCGAGAAACCAATGGTGCATGCTGGTCTATAATTTCAAGTAATTATAAAATTATTCTATTTGGGTTTTACCCTCAGGATATATTGTGGCGCCCCATTACTGCAATTGTCCTGTTGATATCATTGCTAGTCATAAGCAGAAATAGAAATTTTTGGAATAAAATCCTTGGATATTCCTGGATTATTGGCTTGATTGTGATGGGAATACTATTAAAAGGTGGTATTTTAGGGCTTGAATCTGTTGAAATTGGAAAATGGGGAGGGATTATCCTTACATTGCTTCTCTCTGTTTTTGGTTTGACAGCAGCATATCCACTAGGAATTATTCTCGCACTTGGACGACAGTCAGAGATGCCGGTTATTAAAACATTCTGCATCTTTTATATTGAACTGATACGTGGTGTTCCTCTCATCAGTTTATTATTTATGTCATCTGTAGTCTTTCCATTATTTTTGCCTGAGGGTGTCTCAATAAATGGGATCTTAAGAGCACAGGTTGCAATTATAATGTTTACAGCAGCCTATATTGCAGAGGTTGTCAGAGGTGGCTTACAGGGGATGAATAAAGGTCAGTTTGAAGCAGCTGATTCCATTGGATTGAATTATTTGCAGACTATGAGACTGATAATTCTACCCCAGGCACTAAAAATAGTTATTCCACCATCTGTCAGTGTTTTAATTTCTGCTTTTAAAGATACATCCCTTGTTGTTATAATCGGTTTATATGATTTATTGAAAACAACACAATCAACATTGTCTGAACCCAAATGGATGGGGTTTTCAGCAGAAGCATACATATTTATTGCAATAATTTATTTTGTATGCTGCTTTTTTATGTCTAACTATAGTAGAAAACTGGAAAAAGAACTTGACACTGGTTTATAAAAATTATTAACAATTTTATTTATAAAGCGATTATTTATGAGCGAAGAAAAAAATAAAAAAAATGATATTTCAAGTGAAGATACAGTAATTGAAATTATCAATATGCACAAATGGTATGGTGATTTCCATGTTTTAAATGATATTAACCTCAATGTTAAAAGAAGTGAACGTATTGTTGTTTGCGGTCCATCCGGATCTGGTAAATCAACACTAATAAGATGCGTAAACAGACTTGAGGAGCATCAGAAAGGTCAAATCATTGTAGATGGTATTGAACTCACCAAAGACCTTAAAAACATTGAAAAAGTAAGATCAGAAGTTGGAATGGTTTTCCAGCATTTCAATCTATTTCCCCATCTAACTATTATTGAGAATTTATCAATAGGGCCTATCTGGGTTAGAAAAATACCTAAAAAAGAAGCTGAAGAGACTGCAATGTACTACCTTGAAAAAGTACAGATTGCAGAACAGGCTGCAAAATTCCCCGGTCAATTATCAGGTGGGCAACAGCAAAGAGTCGCAATTGCAAGAAGTCTTTGTATGAAACCCAATATAATGCTTTTTGATGAAGCTACATCAGCTCTTGACCCTGAAATGGTAAAAGAAGTTCTTGATGTTATGATCAGCCTTGCACAAGACGGAATGACTATGATTGTTGTAACACATGAGATGGGTTTTGCTAAAAGTGTTGCACACAGGGTTCTTTTTATGGATGAAGGAGAAATCATAGAAGAAAATGAGCCTGAAGAATTTTTCAATAATCCTCAAAATGACAGAACAAAACTCTTTTTAAGCCAAATTTTATATTAATTTTTTTTAAAATCCTAAACTAAAACAGGCTTTATTATAAATTTCAAATAATAAAGCCTGTTTTATATTTAATTATCATTTACTGAGCAACTTTATTAATAATTTCAATTGAAGAATCAATAATTTTAGTTTTACCCTTAAATTGAAATTCTACAGCTTTTTTTAACATATTTAAATCAATAATATTTCCCATTGCAGCAAGTGCTGCTAATGTACCTAAAGCTCTATCAGCTAATTTAATTTTTAATTCTTTAAAATCAATATTGATAATATTTGAATTAGCTGAATTTATTCCATTGATTTCAAGATCTTTTGCCTTAATTACCACAGTTTTATCTGACAATTTTTCAAAAAGATCTTTTCTTCTTTTAACACCTTGTTCTGATATAGCAATTATTATATCAGGGCTCTCAATTCCTGAGAAATTAACTTCTCTATCTTGTAATACTATTTCTGTAACTGAATGACCTCTTAATACGGTGATGGGGTAATCACTTTTTTGAGTTGCATCAAGTCCAGATATTATAGCTGCTAATGCTAACAACTCACCTGCAGTAATTATACGCTGCCCTGCGCCCCCCAGAAGGATAATTTCTTTTCGCCCGGAAAATAATTTTTCAGCTTCTATGGGAATTACTTTATCTATTATTTGAGGAACACCTGCGTTTTTGTATTTTTCTGATTCTTCAAAATATCTTTCAGTGTACTCTTTAATATTGTTTGAAGAGTCACCATTAAACTTTGGCATTTTTTCAATTAATGTATCAATATCTTTTGGAACAATTTTATTGCTTTTTGTATATCTGCCGGTACATATCCCCATGATATCTAGCATGGAAAAACCTTTGAAATTAATGGCTTTTTCCAACTTGGTTGAAAGGTCCTTTTGATAACACGAAAGCCTGTTAATATATTGCCCTCCAGCTCCTTTAGCAAGAAGACATGGATCAATTGGATTATCAATTTTATTTAAGAAACCTGATGCCAAAACAGCATGTTCTGGCGAAGTTGAAGATGCCTGCCCGCCTGTCATACCATAATTAAAATTATTCAATACAAGTAATGTCAGGTCAATATTTTTTCTGATTGTATTAATAAAATGAGCTCCGCCAATTCCAAGCCCACCATCTCCCATAGTTACAATAACTTTGAGATCCGGGATAGCCATCTTTAAACCAACAGCATAAGTTAATGCCCTGCCATGTAGTCCATGTAGTGCATGGGTATTAAAAAAAGTATCAAAAAGACCGGAACAGCCGATATCGCTGACAATTACAACCTCTGACTCTTCAATCCCCATATTTATAAGTGCTTTATCTAATGCATGTACTACTTTTTCATGGGAACACCCAGGGCAGAATACAAGTGGACGTTCTTTATTTATAAAAGTTTTCATTATTTAATAACCTCTAAAATCTCATGGGGTTTGATCAGGCTCCCATTCATTCTTCCAAGAAATTGAACATTTTTATCAGGTAATACTCGTCTGATTTCATTTACGTATTGTCCCTGATTCATCTCAATAACCAGTATATTATTATAATTTTCAGCTTTTTCTCTAATGAGAGCTTCACATACCGGCCATAAAGTTTTAAGAGTCAAAACAGAAATATTCTTTGATGTTGTTTCAGCTATATGTGAAGCTTCAATGGCTGAAGAGGATGAAATTCCATATGTAATAATCAAAGTATCGCTATCTTGCTTAATTATTTCATCATAAAATAAAAATTCATCTAAAGATTTTTCAACCTTTTTTTGAAGTCTTAAATTAATATTTGAGATTTCTTCAGGATCAATTGTTATATATCCATTGATGCCATGTGTGGAAGAAGTTTGGCGAACCAGAGTTTCAGAGCCAATTGGTAAAAATGGCGGGGCTATATCGTCAGAATCTGTTTCAAATGGTAAAAACTTATCAGCATTTTCAGCTTGAACCCTGTTAATAATTTCAGGTAGTTTCACAGCATTTAGATCAACGCTTTTTTTTGTTAAAGCTATCTCCTTGTTGGACAGAACAAATACAGGACATCGTAATTTCTCAGCAATATTAAATGCATTGATAGTTAATAAATAACAATCTAATACATCAGCCGGAGCAAGAACATATGCAGGAATTCCACCTGTATTGCAATATCTGACAAAGTTGACATCACCATCAGCACCTTTAGTTGCAGATCCAGTTGAAGGTCCTAACCTTTGGACATCAATAATTACAAGAGGAATTTCACTGCCTATTGCAAATGAAATATTTTCACTGTAAAGACTTATCCCGGGACCAGATGTTGCAGTCATTGTTTTTTTCCCGGCCATGGCCGCACCAATACAATATCCAATTGATGCAATTTCATCTTCGCCCTGAAGGCATACGCCATCTTCGGCCGGTAAAGCATTCAACATATAATTATATATGGAAGTTGCAGGTGTGATGGGATAACCTGCAAAAAAATTACAACCAGCTGCAATTGCGCCTGCAGCACAAGCGTCATTTCCATCAATAAAATTAGTACTCATCAAACCCTCCTTAAAAGTTTGAAACATAATATATTAAGTGGTTTTGTTTGTCTATTTAATTATTGAAAATTATTGAACAATTTGTTAATTGATACTTTGGTTGTAAATTTTAAAATAACTGGAATTATAAATTATGATTAAAGTAGGAATTATTGGAGCAACCGGATATACCGGAGCAGAACTTATTAAATTAATTCATAACCATCCTGAAACAGAACTTTCAGTGATCACATCAAGAACTTTTGAAGGACAACCCATTTCAAATGTTTTTCCAGTCTTTAATAATATTATTGACAATAAATGCCACCGTCTTGATGTTGACCTGATATCTGAGCAGACAGATGTTGTTTTCCTCTGTCTTCCCCATAAGATTTCTATGGAGTATGTCCCTCAATTTTTCAAAAACGGGATTAAAGTAATTGATCTTTCTGCAGATTATCGATTTAATAATGCTGCAACCTATGAATCTGCATACCAGGCACATAATTCAAAACAGCTTTTAGACTTGAGTGTTTATGGACTAAGTGAAATTTATAAAAAAGAAATTGAAAATGCCGATATTATTGGCAACCCAGGATGTTATCCAACAAGCTTTCTCCTCCCAATGATACCTCTTATAAAAGAAAAAATAATTGATTCTAAATTTATAATCTCAGACTCAAAATCCGGGGTAAGCGGGGCTGGCAGGTCACCTTCCATTGCAACCCACTTTTGTGAAACAAATGAATCCTTTAAACCATATAAAATCGCAAATCACAGACATACTCCTGAAATGGAGGAAAAACTTACTGAAAATAGTGATCATAAAATCAATATAACTTTTGTTCCTCATTTACTTCCAATAACAAGAGGAATGTTAACTACAATTTATACAAATGTAATTGCAAAAACCACGAGAGCCAATATTGAAGAAATCTTTCGCGATTACTATAAGGATAAATATTTCATTAGACTTTTGCAAAAAGAGAAATTTCCTGATATACTAAGCGTTAAAAATACTAATTTTTGTGACATTGGGTTTCACAAAGATAATGATTCAGAAAGATTAATAATTGTTTCAGCCATTGATAATCTTCTAAAAGGCGCGGCAGGACAGGCCGTACAGAATATGAACTTAATTTTTAACTTTAAAGAGGATACTGGTTTAAAATCAATGTAAAAGATTATTTGTTTTTTTTAATTTAATAATCTCTTGACACAAGCCGATAATACCTTTAATAAAGGATGTGATGAAAAAAAATTTTAAAATATGGTTTCATACCGGATCAACAACTAACATTAAAGAATTTAATGTTCCACAATATATCGCATACTTATTTTTTCTTATAGTATTCTTTATTTGCTCTGGTATTCTCTATGTTGGCCTTGATTATTACATGCTTAAATCAAGCTCATTTAACAACCAGTTTTTAAGTAATACAATTACTGACCAAAAAAATGAAATCAGATCTCAAAGAGAACAGATACAAAATTTTGCCGAAACTATTACTGATCTAAAAAAACAAGTTAAAAATCTTTGTATTTTTGAAGATAGAGTCAGGTTGATTGCAGATATTGGACGGTCTTCTGATTCTAACGGTCTTATTGGTATTGGTGGTATCCCTAACACTGATCTGGACTATAATCTTGAACCTGATGTAAAACACAATAATCTTATAAGAGAAATGCACGAGCAAGTAGAACAGACAAATCTTGCCACAATTAAACAAACTCAGGATTTTGAAGAATTAATTAAAGAATTGCATAAAAAGAAAAATATACTTGCATCAACTCCATCTATTAAACCTGTTCATGGTTGGATTTCCTCTAGATTCGGATATAGAATATCTCCTTTTACAGGACTTAAAGAATTTCACTCAGGCCTCGATATTTCCAATCAGAAAGGCACCAAGATAATTGCTACTGCAAATGGAAGAGTATCCTATGCTGGGAAAAAATTATTAATTGGTAACCTTGTCACCATAGATCATGGTCATGGCATAGTAACTAAATTCGGCCATTTAAACAAAATCCTTGTTAAATATGGACAAAAAGTAAAGCGCGGGGATGTTATAGCTCTTATGGGCAACACCGGACGAAGTACCGGTCCACATGTTCATTATGAAGTAAGAATCAATGGTGCACCTGTTAATCCTGCTAAATATATTCTTAATTAAGAAAATCCATTCTTAAAATTTTATTTTTCCTTTTTATTTATTAAAAAATGGTTATATATTTTAATTAGAATTAAATTTATTGTAATTACTAATAGGGAGAATCCATGTTTTTAAACTTTTTCACAAAACTGTTTGGGTCGAATAATGAAAGAATTATTAAAAAAATGGACCCTTTGGTTGAATTGATTAATGATCTTGAGCCAGAAATTCAAAAACTTAGCGACAGTGATTTCCCTGATAAGACCAATGAGCTGAGACAAAAAGTCAAAAACGGAGCATCTCTTAATGACATCCTTCCTGAAGTTTTTGCTCTTGCAAGAGAGGCCTCAGTCAGATCACTTGGAATGCGGCATTATGATGTCCAGTTGATTGGAGGCATTGTGCTTCATAATGGTTCAATCGCTGAAATGAAAACCGGTGAAGGAAAAACAATTGTTGCTCCCCTTGCAGCCTATCTTAATTCCCTTACAGGAAAAGGTGTCCATATAATTACAGTTAATGATTACCTTGCAACGCGTGACTCTGAATGGATGGGAAAACTCTTCAATTTTCTTGGACTTAGTGTCGGTGTAATTCTCCACAATATGAATGATCAGGAAAGAAAAGAAGCATATAATGCTGACATAACATATGGAACAAATAATGAGTTCGGATTTGATTATTTAAGAGACAATATGAAATTTGAAAAAAAAGATCTCTCTCAGGGTTATCTTAATTTTGCCATTGTTGATGAAGTTGATTCAATCTTAATTGATGAAGCAAGAACTCCATTGATTATTTCTGGACCAACAAATGATTCAACAGGACTCTACCATCAAATAGACACAATAATACCAAGTTTTAATAAAGAGAAGCATTTTACTATAGATGAAGAATCAAAAAGCGTGATGCTTACAGAAGATGGTATTGCCCATGGTGAAAAACTTCTAAATGTTGACAACCTTTATGATCCTGGTAATATTGAAACATTACATCATCTTAATCAGGCAATGAAAGCTCATAAATTATTCAAACGAGATGTGGATTATGTTGTTAAAAATAATGAAGTAATTATTGTTGATGAATTTACCGGAAGGCTCATGGCAGGTAGAAGATACAGCGATGGACTTCATCAGGCACTTGAAGCAAAAGAAAATGTAAAAATTGAAAATGAAAACCAGACCCTTGCATCAGTAACATTTCAAAATTATTTCAGAATGTATGAAAAACTTTCCGGTATGACCGGAACTGCTGAAACTGAAGCATCAGAATTTCAAAAAATTTACAACCTTACTGTTATTATGATTCCTACAAACCTTCCCATGATTCGGAATGATAAACCGGATGCTATATACAAAAATAAAAAAGAAAAATTTGATGCGGTTATTCAGGATATAATAAAATTACACAAAAAAGGTCAACCTGTACTTGTCGGTACAATATCAATTGATGTTTCAGAAAATTTAAGTAAAAAACTTAAAAAAAAGGGTGTGAAACATTCAGTCCTCAATGCAAAACATCATAAATCTGAAGCAGAAATAGTTGCCAATGCCGGGCAAAAAGGTGTTGTAACAATTTCAACTAATATGGCTGGAAGAGGCACTGATATTGTTCTTGGAGAAGGTGTAAAAGACCTTGGTGGTCTTCATATCCTTGGTACTTCCAGACATGAATCACGGCGAATTGACAACCAGCTCAGAGGTCGTTCCGGTAGACAGGGAGACCCTGGATCGTCAAAATTCTATTTATCTTTAGAAGATGAACTCTTAAGGATTTTCGGTGGAGACAGAATTCATTCTATTATGGATAAAATAGGTATTGGTGAAGGCGAACCTATTGAACACAAATTAATAAGCAAAGCAATTGAAAATGCACAATCTAAAGTTGAAGGCCAAAATTTTGAAATAAGAAAACATCTTCTAGATTATGATGACGTTATGAATCAACAAAGGGATGCAATATATAGTCAGAGAAGAAAAGCTTTGCAAGGGGAGAGCCTTAAAGACAATATTCTTGAAATGATTGAAGACAATACAGATCTTATTATTTCTCAGTATGAAGAAAACAAAACACCGATTAAAAACTGGGATACTAAAGGGCTATCTGACAGCATATTAAATCAATTTAATTTTGAACTTGATTTCAATCATATTTCTGAAGAGAAATTAGATAAAGATGGATTAGCAGAATATATTATCACAAAAGCGAAAACCATATATTCTGAAAAAGTAAATTTAATTGGAGAGGATGAATTCAGACCATTTGAAAGGTTTGTCATGCTTCAGACTGTTGATTCGCTTTGGAAAGATCATCTTCTCTCCATGGACCATCTTAAAGAAGGTATTGGACTGAGAAGTTATGGCCAGCAAAACCCTCTTATTATTTATAAACGAGAAGGTTTTGGAATGTTTGAGGATCTTATTTTTCGTGTTAAAGAAGAAACGCTTAAGATTCTTTTTAGAATTCAAATACAATCCAACGATTCTTTGTCAAATATAAATAAACCAAAACAAAATGAACTGTCTTTTTCTCATTCTGATGGTTCAACACTAAACAAGCCCGTTATAAATAAAAACGAAAAGATTGGTAGAAACGACCCCTGCCCATGCGGCAGTGGGAAAAAATATAAAAAGTGCTGCGGGAAATAAAAATGTCACAAACAGACACTGACATATCAATAAAATCGTCTTCAGAAAAAAAAGACAAAACAGCTAAGCCGCCTATGTATAAAGTTATAATTTTAAATGACGATTATACTACTATGGACTTTGTTGTTGGAATTCTCGTAAAAATTTTTAGAAAAACCCTTGAAAAAGCTAACAAAATAATGCTTAATGTACATAGGAGAGGTAAAGGAATCTGCGGATTATATACACGAGAAATTGCTGAAACCAAAATCGAAACTGTACACGCGCTTGCGCAAGAACAAGGATATCCTTTAAAATGCACCATGGAGAAGGAGTAAGGACATGATAAGTAAAGAATTAAGTTCAGCTCTGGGATTTGCAGTCCGTGAAGCTAAAAAAAGAAGGCATGAATACGTATGTGTTGAACATGTTCTATTCGCAATTCTTAACCATGATTCAGGCTCTGAAATCGTTAAAAATTGTGGGGTTGAACCTGAGAAAATTAAAACTGATCTTGAATCTTTTTTTAATGAAAAAATGAACAAAATTGACAAATCAGAAGAGTATGTTCTCCAACAGACTATTGGTTTCCAACGTATGATTCAAAGGGCGATTAATCAGGCACGTTCAGCAGAGAAAAATGAAGTTAATCTTGGCGATATCCTTGCATCGATTTTTCTTGAAAAAGATTCCCATGCAGCATATTTCTTAGAATCAGAAGGACTGGAACGAATTGATGTTTTAAATTATATCTCCCATTCAGATACTACAACAAAATTATCTTCTCCTGAAAATATTCCTCCGAAAAAATTCAGGCAGCCGGCAAAAGAACAAACTAAACAAAAAAAACAAAACCCTTTGGCATTATTTACAACTGATTTATTGAAAAAAGCCAAAGACAGCAAAATAGATCCATTAATTGGCAGATCTGACGAAACCCAACGAGTTATGCAGGTTCTATGCAGAAGAAGAAAAAATAATCCCATTCTTGTTGGTGACCCTGGAGTTGGAAAAACTGCAATAGCAGAAGGACTTGCACTAAAAATACAGAATAAAGATGTACCCGAACTCTTAGAAGATTGTGAACTTTATTCTTTAGATATGGGTTCATTACTTGCCGGAACAAAATATAGAGGTGATTTCGAACAAAGGCTGAAAGATGTAATTAATGAGCTTCAAACAAAGAAAAATGCACTTTTAATTATTGATGAAATCCATACTGTTGTGGGTGCTGGAGCAACAACCAGTGGCTCAATGGATGCTTCAAATATTTTAAAACCTGCTCTTTCCAATGGAGAGATTAAGTGTGTTGGTACAACAACCTATGAAGAATATAAAAACCATTTTGAAAAAGACAGGGCCTTTTCCAGACGATTTGAAAAAATTGATGTAGGCGAACCTTCAATTGAAGAGTCTATTGAAATTTTACATGGGCTTAAACCATATTATGAAGAACATCACAATCTTGAATATACTGACGAAGCCCTTGAAGTTTCTTCCAAATTATCTGCAAAATATATCAATGATCGGTTTCTTCCTGATAAAGCCATTGATGTAATAGATGAAGCCGGGGCTTATTTAAGATTAAATAAGAAAAAAAATCAAAAAAAGATCTATCCTGCTGATATTGAACATATAGTTTCAAAGATAGCCAAAATTCCAGTTGCAAGTGTCTCATCTTCGGATAAAAAAAATCTTAAAAAACTTGATCAAAAACTTCTTAAGGTTATTTTTGGTCAGGATAATGCTATTGAAACACTGACAACATCAATTAAACGATCAAGAGCCGGACTTTCATCTCCGGAGCGCCCCATAGGATCTTTTCTCTTTATAGGGCCAACTGGTGTTGGGAAAACCGAAGTTGCAAAACAATTAGCTTCTAATATGGGAATTAAATTCCTACGTTTTGATATGAGTGAATATATGGAAAAACATGCTGTATCAAGACTTATAGGAGCGCCTCCAGGGTATATTGGATTTGATCAGGGTGGTATCTTAACTGACAGCATTAGAAAACATCCACATTGTATACTTCTGCTTGATGAAATTGAAAAAGCACATTTAGACCTTTATAATATTTTGTTACAAATTATGGATTATGCCACATTAACTGATAATAACGGCAAATCAGCTGATTTCAGAAATGTTATAATTCTCATGACTTCCAATGCCGGTGCAAGAGAGATGAGTTCTAACCAAATTGGCTTTGGTAATGACTTAAAAGAACTTAAATCCCATGGACTTAAAGCAGTTGAAAAGACTTTCAGCCCTGAATTTAGAAATCGCCTTGATTCTATTGTTCAATTCAATCATTTATCTCAACAAATTATGGAATTAATTGTTGATAAGGATATGAATCTAATGAAAGAGCTGCTCAAAGAAAAAGACGTTAAAATTATCTATTCGAAAAAAGCACGCTCTTTTCTTGCTCAAAAAGGATATGACCCAAAATTTGGAGCAAGACCTTTACAGCGTTTAATACAGGCTGAGATAAAAGATAAATTATCTGATCAAATCCTCTTTGGTAAACTTGCCAAAGGTGGGAAAGTTTCAATTGGGTACAGAAATAATAAGCTTACATTTAACTATAAAAGTTAATGCCGATATTTAAGTTATCAAGTAAACTTGAATTTCCTTCCCCTTATTTAGCTGAGCCAAACGGTCTTTTATGCGTTGGTGGTGATCTTTCTACAGAAAGACTCCTTCTTGCATACAGCAGTGGAATATTTCCATGGTTTTCAGATGACGAGCCAATTTTATGGTGGTCTCCTGATCCAAGACTTGTTCTTTACCCTAAAAATATTAAGATATCTAAAAGCTTAAAAAAAAAATTAAAAAAACATGAATTTAAAATTACAATGGATAAAGCATTTGAAGATGTAATTTATGCATGTGCAAATACTCGTACTCAAAATTCCGAAGAAACATGGCTTGTAAATGAAATGATTCAGGCGTATATGAAACTCCATAATGAAGGATTTGCTCACTCTGTTGAATGTTGGCAGGATGACAAACTTGCAGGAGGGCTTTATGGTATTTCCCTTGGAAGGTGTTTTTTTGGTGAATCAATGTTCACATATATCAGTGATGCTTCAAAAATTGCCCTTGCTACACTCTCAGACTATCTTTTAAAATTGAATTTTGATCTTATCGATTGTCAGGTCACAACAGAGCATTTAATCAGCATGGGCGGATTTGAAATCTCAAGAGAAACATTTTTAGATCAACTAAAACAATCTTTACAAAAACCATCTATTACAGGAGTTTGGGATTTTTAAATATATTTTTTCAGTATCAGGTCAACAACCTTTGAAACACTTTCTTTAACAACTTGAGTACATTCGCTGGAAAAAGTTTTTATATCCTGAGCTTCAATACCTATAATAGTTATTTTTCCCGGCATTTTTCCTTCAAGAGTCGTATTATAAAGTTTAAGAACAGTTGCGAGGTCAAACCCATGGGCAAAGCTTAAATTAATTGAATTTTGAATGTCAGTAATATCAAATTCTTTTTCAAAAATCTTACCAGGCCTGCTTCCTGTTAAAAAAGCATCAACAATAATTAAATGATCAACATCTTCAAGAAGGTCAACAATTGCAATACCGCCTGTCCCGCCATTTGTGAGGATAACATGATCAGGAATTGATGATAGTTTTTGCAAGCCTTCTATCACATAAAGTCCTGCACTGTCATCTGTCAGAAGGCTTGAACCAATACCAATGATCTGGATTGTTTTATGATTAATAATATTCAAAATTATAATAAATAGTGATTCTATTCCCGCTTCATTCGTCTAATGGTTTGTCCATGTTGTAAAATTTTAACTTCCATTGGCATCTTTCCGGGCATTGCATGAGTTGCACAGGCAAGACATGGATCATATGCTCTGAAAGCCATCTCTATTTGATCAAGTATTGCATCATCTGAAGCACCATTTTTTATCAAATTTTTTGCAGCTCTTCTCACAGACATATCCATACCTGCATTATTCTGGGCAGTAGCTACTATAAGATTGACCTCTCTTACAATTCCATTATTATCAGTTTTATAATGATGATAAAGTGTACCTCTAGGTGCTTCAACAACACCTACTCCCTCATCAGGTATTTCAGTGGGTAAAACTCGTACATCTGGATTATCAATATCTTTATCATGGGACAAATTAACTATCTCTTCACAAGCCTGCAAATTCTCAATCAAGCGTGCCCAATGGAATGCAAGCGTATTATGGACAATATTTGTATTAAAAGTTGAATAAAATTCTTCATAAGCTTCCTGGGCAAGTGTTGTAGCCATACCTGTTGAAGCATTCAGTCTTGCCAGGGAGTTAACTCTGTAAACTCCGCTTTCCTTACCATCAACTCTACCTTTCCATCCTACATTTTTAAGATATGGAAACTTTAAATATGTCCAAGGTTCAACACGTTCTGCTATGTGATCAAGGTAATTTTCCGGTTTAAATTTAGTCAATTCTTCACCAGCAGGATCCACTACCCTTATATCACCATCATAGAAATCAACTTTTCCTGTCTCATCTACCATGCCCATATAATATGTCTTATGAACATAAGTATTACTTAATATCATATCCATATATTTTTCATTTGCCAAAACAAGATCTTTAAAAAGTTTAATTGAGACTTGGGCAAAATCTCTCATTTCCAAACTCATTTTTTTTATTTCATCTCTTTGATCTTTTGTTATAGGTTTTGAAAGGCCACCGGGAATAGAGGCAACAGGATGAATTGCGTGCCCTGCTATCATTGACTGAATCTTTTGAGCATACCCTCGTATCTTCATAACCTGTTTACCAGTATCAAGACCAAGCACTTCAATCAGACCAAGAATATTACGTTTAGCTGGCTCTGCATCAAATCCTGGGACAAAATCAGGAGCAGCAAGAGCAAAAAAATGCAATAGATGGCTGTGGCTCATATGAGCATTGTAAAAAAGTCTTCTTAAATTTTCAGCTGCCTTTGGTATCTTAACATTATAAACAGCGTCACATGCCTTTGAAGAAGCCATGTGGTGAGCACCGGGGCATACACCACAAATTTTAGGCATTATTCGGGGAAGTTCTTCAACAGGTCTTCCCTGACAGAACTTTTCAAAACCTCGCAACTCTACAACTTGAAAATAGGAATCAGAAACATTCCCATCATCATCAAGGATAATGTCTATTTTACCATGCCCTTCTAATCTGGTAATTGGTGAAATTGTAATTTTTTTACTCATAAATAGAGCCTCTTATTTTTTGTCCTTCATATTTTTATTAATTATTGCATTGGGTAATGAAAATCTGTAAAACGTTCCTAAAGGATCTTTAATGGAATTTACAGGTCTCAACATTTCACCTCTGGGAACATTATCATCCTGACCTTTTGTAACTGCGCACCCAAATGCTGATAAAGCTTCAGTGCCCTGGTCATATTGATCTTCAGTGGGACCGAAACAACCTCTACAGGGCATGTTTGCATCTATACAGGTAGATCCACACCCTGATCGTGTAAAAGGTCCCATACATATAATTCCCTGCTCTAAAAAACAAAGATCTGGATCAATTAATTTTTCATGCGGTCTGACAATTTTCTCAATAACATTTGCCTCTCTGGTAGTATTTCTTTTACATTCAGAACATAATGGCTTTGTACCAGCAATCACTGTTCCATTCTTTGGCAAATCACCATTTTCAGAATATCCTGCAATAATTTGAACTGCTTTAACTATCACATCATGGGTAGGGGGACACCCAGGCAAAAAATAATCAACATCAACTACTTGGCCAAGAGTATTCACAAAATCCTGAAAGCCAGGTAGCTCAAGAGTACAATTTTTCTTTTGGACAATAGTTTGTGGAAAGATCATATCCGGGTTTAAAGTTGAGACTGTATCTGAGTATGCACAATCAAAAATACCTTCTCGGTCTGTAAAATTTGCCATCCCGGGAATACCTCCAAAGCATGCACATGAACCAAAAGCGATCATAACTTTACTCTTTTTTCTTAAAAGTTCAGCATCTTCTTTATGTTCAGAAGTTCTGATCATGCCATTAAAAAGAGTTATGTCTATACTGTTATCATCATACCCAAAAAGATCTTCCCTTTTAAAATCCATTGCAACAGGCCAGTATACAATATCTGCAATACTTGTGATATCAAGAACTTTCTCTTCAAGATCAAGTATTGCCACGTCACATCCTCCACACGCTCCTGCCCAGTTAATAGCTATCTTGATTTTATTTTTCATTCTTATCTCCTATTTTTTGCTGCAGGCAGGCAGGGTTGGGACCAAGTTCCCGTAATTTTGTATCCATTGTATTCACGCGCTTTGCAAGATTTGAAGAATCTGAGACTCCTATATAATCAAATATTAATCTTCCAGTATTAAGTCCAAGCTGTTCCATTAATTTTGAAGCAAGCTGCATTCTTCTGTCTGACAGATAATTCCCATGGAGGTGATGGCAGCTGTTTGGAGGACAGCCACCTACGATAATGCCATCAACACCTCTTCTAAACATTTCAAATAATAATGAAGTATGAACAGAGGATGAACATCTTGTTCTTATAACTCTAAAATTGGTAGGAAGTTGGCATTCATACTTTTTAATAAAATCTGCTGCAGAATATGAACACCAATAACATAGAAGACCAAGTATTTTTGGCTCACTTTTTTTTAAACTGCTAAAGGCAACATCAACCTGATCGAGAATCTGTTTTTCAGAAAAATTAGTCAAAGAAGCTGCATGGGTAGGACATACTGCCTGGCACAATCCACAACCCTGACAAAACAGCTGATCTACCATTACACAGCCATCATCTGATAATGAAATAGCACCATGGGGGCAGACCATTTCACAGAATCGACAGTGGATACATGTTTCAGGATCAATGTTGTTTGCGAATTTATGAATATTTAAACTTTTATTTAACATTCTGGGGATAACATTCATTGCAGCTGCCCTGCCCTGCTCCACAGCCTGTTGCACAATTTTGGGTCCTGTAGAAGAACCTGCAGCATAAACCCGGTCTACAAAAGTTTCTGTAGGCCTGAAAATTCTCGGCTGATTTTCAATTGGAAAGCCTGCTTCATCCAGAGGAATTTTTAACTTCTCCACAATAGAGGCACTTTCTTTTTTTGGAGTTTGCGCAGATGCAAGAACTACGATATCAGCATCCAGTTCAAGTTTACCCTGATCATTAAAAACATAATCTTCTATTGCAGATGTTTTTTGTTCTCCAAGTTGTTCAAGTTTTATTTTTAAACCTGATCCTAAATCTGAATCTGAATTATTATTTTTTTCAATTGATTCAAGATTACCCTGAACAAATTCTATGCCTATGTTTTTAGCTGTATTATACAATGCCTCAAACGCTCTTTCATATGTTCTTATATCATAGTAATAAACAATTGTTATATTGGCTGTAATGAGCATATTTGAGACCTGAATTGCCTGTTTCATTGTAGTTGCACAACATGTTTTAGAACAATATGGCACCCCATTACTTATTTTTTCACCAACTGCTCTTGATCCTGCACAAAGCATAAAAACGATATGCTCAGGTTCCCGTTGATCAGACGGGCATTTTAACCCATGATCAATAATACGCTCAAATTCCATACCAGTGACAACATCTGCCTCTTTTGTTCCATATTCTTCAAATGAATCAAGGCTTTTGTGCTCAAAGCCTGTACTTAAAAAAACTGCTCCAAATTTTTCCTCAAAATATTGCTCTTTTGCTTTTAAATTAATTGCATCAGCAGGACAGACTTTAAGACACTCGCCGCATTCTGTGCAGAATTCTTTAATAATATTAAAAGAATCCGGTATGGCCATTGGAAATTCTTTATCAATAGCTTTCCGTGTATAAATGCCTTCTTCAAAATCACTTTTAGCAAATTCAGGGCATATCTCAGCACATTTGCCACATGATATACATTTATCAGGATCTACATATTCCGGAGCTTTTCTAATTTTAGCATGGAAATTACCATTTTTTTTCAGGATATCTTCAATTTCAGAGTCAACATAGGCAGATACAGAAGGCTCGGAAATTGTATTATTTACATGTACCGGACCTACACAATGGCTGATACATTTTCCATTCCAGTTTTCACTCTGGAACAAAATTCTAATCTGGGGAACACGTCCTCCAAGATATGATTTTTTTTCAACAAGAGTAGCTTTCAACCCTACCTGAGCGATATTTTTAGCAGCTTCAAGACCAGCAGGTCCTCCACCAATTATCAAGGCCCTTTCTTCAATAACTGAATTTGAGACTAAGGGTTTATTATTAAGCAGTCTGATATGAGCCATTCTTATTTGATCATATGCTTTATTAAATGCATCGTCACCTTTTTCATGAATCCACGCGCATTGTTCTCTGATATTTGCGACTTCAAACATTGAAGGTTCCATGCCGTATAAATTCATCAATGAAGAAATTTTCTTTTCCGGAAACTTTAAAGACGATCTTGCAGAACATCCAATAAAAAGAAATGCATCAATTTTATCTTTAACAAATCCTTCAAAAATTGAAGTAAGCACTTTTTCCTGACATAAAGCCGGAACATGTTTTGCAGATTGGACATTATCAAGTTCTATAACTTTATTATAAAGAAGATCCGTATTAATTTTGGATGAAATTTCTCCCTGACAATCGCAGATAACCGCCCCGATTCTAGGATTTGTCATAATATTATTCTCCAGAATTTATAGTTTATTAAACTTATTGCAATCAAGCTCAATATTAACAAACCAGAATAAATGTTCAATGATTAATTTCTTTTTTTTACTGCATTGAATAATAATCTTGATTTATTAAAAAAATGTATAATATTTAACATAACTGTGTTTGATTAATAAGTTTTGCTATTTTTCAGATTTTAAGCTAATATTAACCAATAGGAGACACCAAATACAATGCTGATGAAACTTTTTTTAGCCTTTACATTAATACCTGTAATTGAACTATATCTTTTGATTAAAATAGGAGTAGTAATAGGAAGTCTTAATACTATCCTCCTTGTTATAGTTACCGGCTTTACAGGCGCCTGGCTTGCCAGAATAGAAGGCATGAATACAATGCTGAAGGTTAGACGTAATTTAGAACAGGGTATTATGCCGGCAGAAGATTTAATTGATGCATTAATAATATTTTTCGCAGGGGTTGTCCTGATAACCCCTGGCATACTGACTGATTTTGCAGGTTTGTTACTTTTATGGCCTGTTACAAGGAAAAAATTCAAACAATTATTAAGAAAAAAATTTGATAGTATGAACCAGCAGGGCAATATTAACATTACTCATTTTCATTAGGAGTTTTGGATGTTCTTCAAATTAATTGAAAAACGCAGAAGTAAAAGAAAATACAAATCCAAAAAAATTAAAAAAGATAAAATAGATAAACTTATTGAAGCTGCATTAAGAGCACCTTCATCCAGAGGTTTTAATCCATGGCGCTTTATTGTTATTGACACAAGGGGCCTTCTTCTTAAGCTATCTGAATCCAAGCCCCATGGTTCCTCTTTTTTAAAAGATGCTGCTCTTGGGATAGTAGTCTGTGGAGATGCAGAAAAAAGTGACACCTGGATAGAAGATACATCTATTGCTTCTACTTTTATTCAGCTTGCAGCTGAATCTCTTGAGCTTTCAAGCTGTTGGATACAAATACGGGGACGTGAACATAATAATACACAAAGCGCAGAAAATTATATTAAGGATATACTTAAAATACCCGATAATATAAAAGTGGAATCAATTATCGCCTTAGGCTATTCTGACGAAAATAAAGAAGGGCATTCAAAAGAATCTCTTCAAACTGAAAAAATCTTTTATAACAAATATAGCTGACTATGGATATTAGACCAAGACTTGTCGAATTAATAAAAAAAAAAGATAGTGATCTTCCATCTTTACCTGCAATTGTTGATAGAATTATTGGAGCTGCTTCTGATGCAAAAACTACTACGGAAGAACTCTCTGAAATAATCTCTTTTGACCAGGGCATGACCAGTAAACTATTAGTGCTTGCAAACTCAGTATATTATGGACAGCGAACAAAAGTAGATACTATTAAAAGAGCAATAACTGTTATTGGCTTCGATGAAATAATAGGAATTGCACTTGCCATGAGTATCCTTTCATCGTTTTCTGAAAAATCAGGTCTTGGCCTTGATATGAAAGTCTTATGGATACATGCTATAGGTACTGCTACTGCTGCAAAAGAACTTGCAAAAAGAACAAACCCAGGTATTGCAGATAAAGTTTTTATCCCTGCGCTTCTCCATGACATGGGTAAGGTAATACTTTCAATATTTTTTAAAGATGAATATATTGTTGTAAGACAAAAAGCCATAGAAGAGAAAAAGACTCTTTATGTTGTAGAGAATGAACTATTAAAAATAAACCATGCTTCTCTTGCAGCGCTTCTAATGAAAAGATGGAATTTTCCCGATGCAATTTTAACCCCGTGCAGGTTTCATCATAACCCAGAAAAATGTCCAGTAAAACTCCAGCATATGACGTTAATAATTAACCTTGCTGATTACCTTTGCCAAAAAGCTGGTATTGGGCATAGCGGGAACCCTGTTCCCGTCGCAGTAAAAAATTCATTCCAGAAAGTTGGAACAAATGAACAGGTTTTGCGTATGATTATTGATAAATTGAAAAAGAAAGAAGACCAGATAAAAGAATTTTTTAGAATTACAACTGATTAAAAAACAGTGCAAATAACAGTGAAATTTTATATATCTTTAAACAGTCTGTTGCCATTTGAATCAAACCCGGCTTTTGAAAACTTTTCAAGACTGTCATTTAAAGCTTCTACTTCAATAGTCCCTGCAATATTAATATTCTTATCATCTCCATGATTTTCAATAGCTTCAATAGTATTCATAATGCTTAAAAGTTCAACATCTTTTGCAGGCTGAAATCCCTTTTGTCCTTCTTTTCTTAAAACTTCAGACAGAATATTGCATTCAACAAGATTAACCAATAATAGACGTACAATTTTAATAGGAATTCTAATTATATTTGAAATTTCAGATGCAGATACAGGAGGTTCACCATTTTTAAATCTTCGAACACATAGAAGAATTATTCTCAACGAAATGAGTTTTCTATTTTTTATGCTTATCGAGTCAAACTCTGTTTCATCTGTATCAAAAAAATCTACATTTTCCAATGCAAAAGACATTTCAGCTCCGCCTAAAAGTATTATCCAACTCAGTTGAAGCCAGATCAGAAAAAGAGGCAAGGCAGCAAAGCTGCCATATATTGCATTATAATGTGTAACCTGTATCTGAAATTTTAAATATATAATCTGAGTTAACTGATACATTGTGCCAGCAAGGATACCACCAATGAGTGCGGATTTAAAGTTTACTCTGGTGTTTGGAATGAAAATATAAAAAAACAAAAAAATAAGCCAGGCAGTAAAAAAAGGAAGAAGATGAAATAAAAATTGTATAAAAGGAATTTTACCAAAAAAACTTGATAACTCTGTTGTTAAAAATATGGTAATACTACTGGAAAAGATTAGAAAAAAAGAAGCGGTAAAACATAAAGCAATATAATCAGCAAATTTTCTTACAAAGGTTCTTTTATTATTTATCCACCAGATAGTATTAAAAGAATCTTCAATATGGCTGAACATCTTGATTACTGCCCATACAAGCAAAATAACTCCCGGGATAGCCATAATTCCGCTTTTTGTTTCTTTTAATAAGTTTGAGGAAAACTCTATAATTTTACCAGTTATCTCCTCATGCCCAGGGAAAGTTGCTAAAAGCTGAGTTTCAAGTAATTTTTCAAGTCCAAAACCTTTAGAAATCGCAAAAGCCATTGCCATAACAGGGACAATCGAAAGCAAGGTATAAAACGTAAGAGCAGAGGCTCTTAACATACATTGATCATCTTTAAATCCCTTAACAGCATAAACTATACATTTATTAAATTTAGATAAGTTAAATTTCAGCATTTTCTTTTTCAAACCATTGTTTAAGTTGTTTTAATCCTTGTTCAATTGAAACTTTCGGAACATACCCTAGTTCTTTTTTAGCTTTAGAAATATCAAACCAGTGAGAACCTGCAGCTTCTTTTGCTGCAAATTTTGTAATAGGAGGGTCTTTTATAATATTAAAAACACTATAAATAAATTCAAAAACCGCTCCGGCAATGTATGCTGTTCTGGCTGATACTCTTCCTTTTATTGGAGGAAGCCCTGCTGCTTCAAGAAATTTATCAGCAATGTACCACTTTGAAACTGGCTTATCCTGACTTACAAAATAAATATTTCCAGATATTGAAGCATCTGATTTTAATTTTTCAGCTGCAAGGATATGTGCATCAGCTGCATTATCAATATATATTGTATCAACAAGATCATCAAGCCTGCCGATCTTTTTTATTTTTTTAGCTCTTTGTATAATTCCCGGCACAATATGATTATCTTCAGGTCCCCAAATTAAATGCGGTCTTAAAATAACAGTTTTAAGATCCTCACAAGTTTCTTTTACAACAAGTTTTTCAGCAATGGCTTTAGTTTCAGGGTAATATCCTTCAAACTTTGCAGGATATGGTACTTGTTCATCAACTCCTTCCATATCCGTACCATCAAAAACAACACTTGGAGAACTTGTATAAATTAATCGTGAAATCTTATTATTTTTGCAGGCATTAATAACATTTTCAGTACCAATCACATTAACACCAAAAAAATCATCTCTTCGCCCCCAGATTCCGGCTTTTGCAGCAACATGAAAAACCAGGTCACAATCTTTGAATGCATCATCAATTTGATTGAAATTCTGAAGATCTCCCTGAATTTGTTTAACTCCAAGCTTATCAAGCTCGGAATAATGATTTCTTGAAAAAGATTTAACACAAAATCCCTTTATAAGAAGTTTTTTAACTATTGCTTTACCTAAAAAGCCTCCTCCTCCTGTAACAAGAACATTTTCTTTCATATTCATAGGTATTTTATAAAATAATAGTAATATTAGGTTTCACTTTTTAACCGAGTAACACAACAGTCCTTATTTTGCAAGTATTTGCCATTTTCAAGCCTAGAATAAATCATATTATTTTACTAAGGTACAATTAAGCATTGATATAAATTGAATTAATAATATAAAGATGATTCAGCAAAACTAACAAATCTGTAAAGAAAAAATGATCTTTTACAATATATTTTTTAGTGCTTGACAAAAAAAAATCTAAAGATTAGAAAAAATTAGTAGCTTTTTTTATTAGATTGGTAAATTTTTGTCATATGAATATTATTAATTTTAGAAAGGAGAAAAATTAATGCAAGCATTACTAATTATGGTTGTTGCTTTTATAGGCTACATTATTATGTACAGCCTGTACGGCAAATTCATTGGGAACAAAATTTTCAAACTTTCTTCAGACGCTTCTGTACCTTCAAGTGAACTTGAAGATGGGGTAGACTATGTACCTACAAAAAAAGAAGTGATTTTTGGACATCATTTTACATCCATCGCCGGCACAGGTCCAATCGTAGGTCCTGCTGTTGCAATTATATGGGGCTGGGTACCTGCACTGATATGGGTTTTTTTCGGAAGTATATTTATGGGTGCAGTGCATGATTTTGGCGCTTTGATTATTTCCATGAGAAACCAGGGAAAATCCGTTGCTGATTATACTGGCAAATATGTTAATAACCGCACCAAATTCCTGTTTTTCCTTATTGTATTCCTAGAACTCTGGATTGTGATTGCAATTTTTGGACTTGTAATCGCTGTTGTTTTTGCCATGTATCCGGCATCTGTATTCCCAGTATGGTGTGAAGTTTTCATAGCTCTTTATCTTGGACACTTAATATACAAAAAAGGCAAAAACA
>JAGLLQ010000100.1 GCA_023140455.1 Desulfobacteraceae bacterium
CATATGACCTGATCTGACTTCCCCAGGCAATATCATCCTTGCCATCATGCAAATCCTGCATCTTTTTATCCTGTTTCTCTTTTTCAAGCTGATAAAGCCTTGATTTGAGAACTTTCATGGCAATCTCTTTATTGCGATGTTGGGAAGGTTCCTGCTGGCATTGAGCAACTACACCTGAAGGAAGATGTGTTATTCTTACGGCACTGCTTGTCTTGTTTACGTGCTGACCGCCTGCACCGCTTGCCCTGTAAACATCTATTCTTAAATCGGATTCATCAATATCTATTTTGATTTCATCTTTAATTTCAGGGCAGACAAAAACAGAAGCAAATGATGTATGCCTTTTTCCTCCGGCATTATAGGGAGAAATTCTAACAAGGCGATGCACTCCTGATTCAACCTTTAAAAGCCCATAACACAAGTTTCCGGACACTCTGACTGTAACGCCTTTAATACCAGCCTCATCACCTGGCTGATAGTCAATTATCTGAAAACCAAAACCTCTTTTATCCACCCATCTTGAATACATTCTAAACAGCATCTCAGCCCAATCCTGAGAATCTGTACCCCCTGCGCCGGCATTTATAGAGACAATCGCGTTTTTAGAATCATCCTGGCCATCTAATGTAATATTAATGGAAAATTGCCTGATTTTTTCTTCAATGGATAAAATCTGTTTTTCAGCATCTTTGAAAGATTCTTCATCAGATTCTTCACGGGCAAGCTCAAAAAGGATGTCAACATCTTCAATCTCTTTATAAAGATTGTCACAATCATCAATAAGTTCTGCGATTCTTGTGCGCTCTTTTAAAAAATCTGTTGCTTTGTCCTGATCATCCCAGAAATCTTCTTTTGCTATAAAATGTTCGAGTTCTTTTAATCTTTTTTCTTTTACCGGAAGGTCAAAGATACTCCTTGAGTTTGTCTATTTTTAAATAAAAATCATCTATTTTTTGTTGTTGTTCTGTAGGCATATCCAAGTTTCCTGTTTTTATATTAATCTAAAACTTTTCCTGCACGCTTTGGAATTAATATACTATTTACCACAAAGCAGATAACAATTGCAATACTGCATAAAATAGCAAAAACATCTCCAAAAATTGTATAAAAGCTTTTTATTTTCAACAAAGGCAATTCATGAACAAGGCTTGCCTCGACAAAAAGTTCAGATTTTTCATAAATTTTTCCTTTTGGACCAATAAAACCACTTATCCCTGTATTTGCTGCTCTTGCAAGACTTCTTCGGTTCTCAATCGCCCTGAACACTGCCATGGAAAAATGCTGCTCAGCAGCAGCAGACTCTCCAAACCACGCATCATTGGTAATTGTCAACAAAACATCTGCGCCTTTTTGAACAAACTTTCTTGAAAGAGAAGGAAATATAACTTCAAAACATATAAGAATACCTGCTTCACCAACGCCAAACTCCAAAGGTTGGCAATCACTTTCCCCTTGAGTAAAGTCACCTGCCTGGGCTGTTAGTTTGCCAAGAAAAGAAAGATATTTCCCTAAAGGAACATACTCACCAAATGGAACCAGGTGAACCTTATCATAAACCCCTGTTTCAATACTGAACTTATTAAGCATATATGCTCTGTTATAATACTCTATCTTAGTCTCTGTTCTTTTAAATGCAGGGCTTCCAATCAAAAAACTTGTTTTTGCTTTTCTCACACAGACATCGACCTTGTCAGAAAGTTCTTTTGCAAAACCATAATAAAAAGGCAACGCAGTTTCAGGCCAGATAATAAGGTCAGGTTTTTCCTCAGAAGCCTTTTCAGACAGTACAGAATATTTGTTTAATGTATCATTTACATATCTTGTATCCCATTTTACATCCTGCCTTAT
>JAGLLQ010000101.1 GCA_023140455.1 Desulfobacteraceae bacterium
ACAATAAAAAACGATATGCCATATATACCTGTAATGTCAGCTATCTGAATAAAATTATTATTAAGATATTGACTATATCCTGTAATACACCATGGGAGGCCTGAAAAAATATAAGAACGTAGATATTCTAGTGCCACCCATAAGCTGGCTGCAAGAAATGGCATAAATAAAGAATTAATTTTAAATGCTCCAATAATAAGAGAAAACAATCCAAAATAAATTGCAAAATATAAACACATCAATATCAATGCAGAGCCTGCGACAACCATATTCAGGTTCCCATAAGTACGCATAGTAGGCAAGAACCAGTGTATCAATGTTAGATAATGCACAAAACCTGCAACAAGTCCTGCAAAAAACCTTTCTTTTTTTCCCAACTTTTCAATAAAAATGAGGAGAGGTACTAATCCAATAAATGCAAGAGGGTAAAAATTGACTCCTGGAAATGCAAGTGCCATTAAAAAACCACTCAGATATACAGGAAAAAAATGGATCAAATCAGCAGGTTTAAGGTTTAAAATTTTCATCTATTATTTACATCCATACCTTAATATCAAACTTATCATAAGTATAGTCACTATAATGGCTATTATAAAATCTTTAAATCAATTGTGCTGTAAGGAATTAACAAAAAAAGGAAGGGTTGTCAAATATATCTAATTATCTCTTCGTGCAGCTTGTATTTGTTCAGCCATTTCATCTGTTCGTAAAGGTTTTTTCAGCACTGAAAACAGGTTCGCTTTATTAGCTGCCTCATCAGATATCGAAGCAGGATCGCCTGTACAAATCATTATCTTGGCATTATTATTTTTTTCTCTGATTTTTTGCGAAAATATCAATCCATCCATCTCCGGCATTTGGAAATCTACAATCATCACGTCATACAACTCTGGTGATTTCTCTACAGCATCAAGGGCAGCTTTTGGCGAATTATAAGCATCAACTTCAAACCCATATTTTTTTTCCATCAGCTTACAGTAAATATCGGTTATATCAGTTTCATCATCTAAGAAAAGTATCATTGGTCATTCCTTTTCGTTATAATAATCATTCCATAATAGAAATATTCGTCCTTGAATTAACGAAAATAAGATAATAAATATTATAAAGGGGATCCTATTGTAAAGTCAATCAAAATTCATTGGAGTGAAATAAAATATTACAAATTATTTTTAAAATCGTAAATTGATTGCTTCGACAGCATCTTTTGCCGCTTCTTGAAGATCCTCTGTCTCTATTGTTATAAGTTCTTTTTCAATTAATTTTACATCTTCAAGATTGCCTGCTTCGCCAATAACATAAAAAATATCTCCTTTCACATCTATTGGAGCTGCAGGAAATACTTCCCACAACAAAGGACAAATTTTATTGGCAAGTTCAATCTTAGTCTCTGCAAGTTCTTCTATTACAACCATGGCCCCTAATCGCACAGACCAGATTCCATGTATAACAAGTTTAACAAATTCCGGAAAAATCATATCTTTTTCAATCATTTGCTCTGTAAGCCATGATGCTTTCCCATCTTCAAGAATTCTTCTTAAACTTGAAGCGGTCAACGTTGACGAATCCCGATTTGCAAGCACACCAGTCACTTCTTCTATGGGCACACTCCCTGTCCACCTGAAATCATTGTCCAGGATCAGACATGGAACAGACATTACGTAATTAGCTGTCGCCTCTTCAGTAAACATTGTTGGGTCTATAACAATCAGTTCAATATTTTCATATGCATGGGCAATATCAAGCATCTCCTCAACCACTATTGGACAATGGGGGCATGCCTGGGCTGCAAACAATTTTAAACTTATTGGAATATCAATCTTTTCAAGATCTGTTTTGATTTTTTGAGAAAACTCAACTCTTTTATCCTTCTTATCTTTATCCTGGTTATTAAAAGATAAGGCTTTTAAAAATGGCTTTAGCTCATTTGCAAGGGGGAGAGCAGAGTATTTTATATTCTCTGCCACTATAATCTGAGGGAGGTTATTTTCTCCTGTTTCCTCTTTTTGAATTGTTATACTTGGGGCTGCCTGAGTTAAAATAGAAAGGAAATTTTCAATTGCCTCATCCTCTTTAGTAGAACCTTTAACATATTTGATGCTTATTTGTTCTTTCTGATTTGCATTCCAGGCTTCAATCAGTTTTTTTTCTTCGTTGCTGAATCTATACATATTATTATTCTATTCTTCTTTTAGAAGGCCTACTCTTTCAAGCTTGATCTGAATTGACTGGTTATTAAAAGGCTTAATAACGTAGTCATTGCAGCCGCCTTCAATGGATGATCTCACTGTCTCTTTTTCAGATTTAGAAGTAACCATTAAAATTTTAACCTGTTTCTCTTTGGCAATGGATTTTTCTGCTTCGATTTTTCTAATTCTTTCTAAAACATCCAGGCCGCTCATATCCGGCATTGAAATATCAAGTGTTATCACATCAAACGAATCAGTACCATCAACAGTATTAACACTAAACTTTTCTATTGCGTCTTTTCCATTTTCAGCTTCTTCACATTCGCCGTATTTTCCCAAAATTTTAATCATTTTTTTTCTGCTGACAACTTCATCATCAACTACAAGAGCCTTCATTTTATCCTCCTTAACTTAAATGCATAGGCAAACAACTTAAAAAAAATGGGTCGATAATAAGACAACTTAAGTATTATATCGAAAAAAAAATGTTGGCAAGTCAAAATACGATTTTATTTCTTACAGGCCGTGGCTGATAATACGCAAACCATCCAATGTCAGAGACTCTTCCACACTATCTATTTTTTCTGAAACTTGTGAAATCAAAGGAGAAAGTCCACCGGTTGCAATTATAACAGGAGAAAACCTCATTTCTTTTTTCATTCTTTCAACCATACCATCCACAAGCGATGCATAGCCGTAAATTATTCCTGACTTGATACTTTCTATTGTATCCCTGCCTATTACCTTATCAGTGGGTTGAAATATTTCAACCCTTGGGAGTCTGGATGCTTTCTGGAAAAGGGCTTCAGAAGAAATAGCAATTCCTGGAGTAATAGCACCACCAATATATTCACCTTTGGCTGATATTACATCAAATGTTGTTGCAGTACCAAAATCAACAACAATAAGAGATGTTTTATATTTATCATATGCTGCAATTGAATTTACAATTCTATCAGCTCCAACCTCATCAGGGTTTTTATAAAGTACCGGCATTAAAGACCTTACAAGATCAGGTGTTATCCAGATCGGCACAAGGTCAAGATATTTTTTACAAAATGCATTAAGGATTGGCACAGCAGGGGGAACAACTGATGAAATAAGAACTTTTTTAATCTTCTCAGCATTAACAACACTACTATCTGCGAACAGTGCTTTTACAAGCACATTGAATTCATCTGCTGTAGTATCTCTAATAGTTTTGATTCGCCAGTCCTCAACCAAAACATCTTCTTTAAAGATACCTATGACCGTATTTGTATTTCCTACATCAATAACTAAAAGCATTTATTCCCCTCTATTCAATTTTTACAGTAAATATTTCCGGCTGAGCATTTGTCATTACCAATTCAAGGGGGAGATCGATCACTGCTCTTCGCACGTAAACACCTGCTTTTAACCCTTTTACATCGATACTGACCTTAATCTTCTCTTTTATTTCTTTTCTTCCGAGTATATCATGCCCTCCCTTTATTGTTAATATAATTGTTGAAGGACTCACACTATCCTCAGGTTTTGCATTCTTAAGCTCTATTGGAAGATTTTTAAGTATTTTTGTAATCTTTTTTTTTTCTATTGGGATAAACACAGTTACTATTGCCGGTTCTGATTTAGTATTAAACCCTTGTAAATCCACAGGCATTTTTTTTTTAAAGCTCTCATTTGCTTTTGTCAAATCAACTGGTTTTGTTTTTAAATTTTTTATTGAGCTAATCACAGATTCAGGTCCTGTAAGAGTTACTTCTGGAGGTTCTATCCTGGCAGATAAAGCCACATAACCCGATGCCTCTTTCCCTGTATATGGCACAGATACTGGAAAGGTTTTCAAAACTTTTCTTTCTAAACCAACTTTAATATAAGAAGGTTTAACTATTAGTATTTTTATGCCAGGTGGAATGGAAATTCTTTTTTTTATGACTGGAATATAATATATCCGGGGATCAAGGGACACCTTCTCACCGGCAGGATCAGAAGCAAGTTCTGTATACAGATCAACAGAATATTTAAGATTCATTGCTTTTATTTCTTCAATCTGTTTTGAATTCCCACTCACACGAATTTCAAGCTTCTCAATAGATGGAGAAGTTAATATAAGATTTAGAGGAATGGATGAAAATTCAACAGGCAAAAGCAAATTGGTTTCCACAGGTTTTTTATTACACCCGGAAAAACTGATTAAGACAACAAATAAAAATAAATAAATAAACAACCCAAAAAAGGCTTTACAACTTTTAAGTATTTTACGCACTTTTAATGGAATCTAATATTTGTAAAAAAGGCTTAACTCTTGCTACATCATGGACTCTAAGGATATGCCCACCATTCATAAAAGCTGCTGCAACAGAGGCAAGAGTTCCATTTTCACA
>JAGLLQ010000102.1 GCA_023140455.1 Desulfobacteraceae bacterium
CCTATTCCAGGGTCAAGAATTATATTCTTTCTTTGTATTCCTTTTTTAACAGCATAATCAACTCTTTGAATAAAATAATCATTTATCTCTTTGATAAGATCATTATATTCAGGATTAACCTGCATAGTTTCAGGCGTACCCTTCATATGCATCATAATTACAGGGACATTTTTTTGGGCTGCTAAATCTGCAAGCCCAGGGTCTTTTTCAAAGGAACTGATATCATTGATCATGGAAGCTCCTGCATCAAGCGCTTGTTTTGCAACTTCTGATTTTACAGTATCTATTGAAATTGGAATATCTATCTGATGCGATAACTCTTTTATAACAGGGACAACTCTTTCTATTTCTTTTTCTTTTGAAACAGGGTCTGCAAATGGACGGGAGGATTCCCCGCCGATATCAAGGATATCAGCTCCCATTGCAACAAGCTCTTTACCATGCTCAACTGCTTTTCCAAAATTATAATATTGTCCGCCATCTGAAAACGAATCAGGAGTAACATTAAGAATGCCCATGATGCATGGCTTCTTCCCAAGCTTTAGTTTAAACCTGTCCCATTCAAGAATAATTTCATTCATTCTCAGACTTTATCACCCTAATCTTTATTATCTTCTACTTCATCATCAATATCTAACTTTATATCTTCTTTTATTTCTGCTTCTGGCTCACCTTTAGGTTTTTCTTTCGGTTCCGGCTTTTCTTCTTTTTGTTGATCTCTTTTTGGAAATACAAAATCAGGCTTCATAGATTTTACAAGCTCATCAAGTTCTTTCCCCATCACAGTCTCTTTTTCAATCAAAAGATCTGAAAGGGCATGAAGAATTTCGATATCTTCATTTAGAATGTTCTGAGCTGTTTTATAGGATGCAGATATAAGAGAACTTACTTCTACATCAATCCTTCGTGCAGTTTCTTCAGAGTATTCTTTTGCCTGGGTCAGCTCCCGTCCAATGAATATGTTGTCATCATGCTGCTCATATGACATGGGCACAAGGTTTTCACTCATCCCAAAAACCCGGATCATTTTATTAGCAATATTTGTTGCCTGTTTAATATCATTTGAGGCTCCCGTGCTTATTCTGTCAAAAATAAGCTCTTCGGCAACTCTCCCTCCAAATGCAACAGCAAGTTCACTTTCCAATTGATCCTTATATTTAAAATCCGATTCCTCGGGAAGAAACCATGTAACACCGGCAGCTCTTCCTCTGGGTATTATTGTAATTTTATTAACTGTCATAGCATGGGGCAAAAACCTTGCGACAAGAGCATGTCCGGCTTCATGATACGCTGTTGTTCTCTTTTCTTCTTCTGTGATAACTTTAGATTTTCTTTCAAGCCCCATGACAACCTTATCTTTAGAATCTTCAAAATCCATCATTGTAAGTTTTTCATGGCCTTTTTTTGCAGCGAGGAGTGCAGCTTCATTTACAAGATTTTCTAAATCAGCACCAGAAAAACCAGGGGTTCCTTTAGCAATAACCAATACATCAACGTCATCACCTATAGGAGTTTTTTTCATATGAACATCAAGAATTCCCTTGCGACCTCTAATATCAGGCATATCCACAAAAACCTGACGGTCAAACCTGCCCGGGCGAAGTAAAGCTGGGTCAAGTACATCAGCTCTATTTGTTGCAGCCATGAGAATCACACCTTCATTGGACTCAAATCCATCCATTTCTACAAGAAGTTGATTCAAGGTCTGTTCCCTCTCATCATGCCCTCCACCCATACCTGCACCACGCTGGCGGCCTACGGCATCAAGCTCATCAATAAATATTATACAAGGAGCATTTTTCTTGCCCTGGGCAAAAAGATCTCTTACCCTTGATGCACCAACACCAACAAACATTTCAACAAAATCAGAACCACTTATTGTAAAAAACGGGACTCCTGCTTCACCAGCCACTGCTCTTGAAAGCAGTGTTTTTCCAGTCCCAGGTCCACCTACGAGCAGAACACCTTTAGGAATTCTACCGCCAAGTCTTGTATATTTTTTAGGTTCTTTCAAAAAATCAACAATTTCAGTCAGCTCTTCTTTAGCTTCATCAATACCTGCAACATCCTCAAAAGTTACCTTTTCTTTCTGATCATCCATGAGTCTGGCTCGACTTTTCCCAAAAGACATAGCTTTACCGCCGCCGCCCTGCATCTGGCGCATAAAGAATATCCATACACCAATCAGAACTATCATGGGAAGCCAGGATATCACAATCGACATCAGCCAGGAAGATTCAGCCGGAGGAGATGCTTTTATTGATACAGCATTGGTTCTTAATATTTCAATAAGTTTAGCATCATTTGGTGCAAAGCTTTTATATTCTTCACCATTAAAACTTGTAACAATAAGATTCTGGCCCTGTATATTAACATGCTTTACATTCTTTGATTCCACCATTGCTAAAAATTCTGAATACCCTATTTCTTTCTGAAATCCCTGCTGGTGGTTAAAAATATTATAAAGCATAACCATCATCAACACTATCACTAACCAGAGAGATAAATTTTTATAAAATTGATTCAAAGCAATTCCTTTCCTATGTAATAAATATCATCCTTTAAAAAACTTAAAAAAGGTTTATTCAATAATAAACATAAATTTTAATTTAACAAGTTTAATTTACCAAGTTTGTTTAACGTAGAATATTCTTTCTCTTTCTTTCAATCTTTCTTTTTTTCCCAAGCTCTCTTAATGAAACAGACTCTTTTTTGAAAAAAAGGCTTCTTTCTTCCTTAAATACTCTGATTTGGTCAGGTAGATCTATACTTTCACCGGGAGTTGTAGATAAAAGTAATTTTACAGCATCATCAACATGCTTTAAACTGATCTTTTTTAAATTCCCGTTTATTATTTTAATAGCTTTTCTAATAATTCTTTTTCTTAATGCAGAATGACATTCTGCCATAGTATCTATAGATAATTCCACTGTATCTTTTGTAAGGCTGTCAGGTGCCAGGCTCATTAGTGCTTTATTAAAGACAAATTCTGTCTCTTTTTCCATCCAGTCATCTTCATCCTTAATTATAGTTGAAAGCCTGATCAGTGATTCTTTGATTTTGGGATTATATTTTTCTTCAATTAATGGAATAAAATAGTTTCGAATTGAATTCCTTAAATAGACATCATCATTATTTGAACTGTCTATCATATAGGTCTGATCGATAGATTCAAGGAAATTAATAATTTGCTGCTTTGAAATTTCTATCAAAGGCCGAATAATCATATTCTCTCTTGTAGGGGGAATTCCTGTAAGCCCAGTTGGACCAGAACCTCTCAAAATATTCATCAAGATAAGCTCTGCATTATCATCTCTGTTATGCCCTAATACAATTTTTGAATATTCATTCTCCCTTAAAATATCCTTTAAAAAAGAATATCGAACTTTTCTGGCGCTGTCTTCTATGGATAATCGATTATTTTTTGCAAAGGTAGCCACATCTTTTTTTTCAATGAAATATGGTATGTTTAATTTTTCAGCAAGATTGCGTACAAACTCCTCATCTCGGTCAGCTTCTTTACCCCTCAGCATATGATTTAAATGGGCAATTCCAATTTCTAAAGAATATTTTGTTTTTATTTCAAACAAAAACAGAAGAAGTGCTACAGAATCAGGTCCTCCTGAAACTCCGGCAAGCACTCTATCTTCCTTTTCAAGCATAGCAAATCTGACAACAGTATTATCAGCCTTGTTTACAAAAGTTTTATAAACTTTGCTATTATTTTGCTCATTTTTTTTCATGATATATTATTTTACACTATATTTGATCAGATATAAACAATGGCTCACTGTTTTGGGGGATAATACCTGCTTTTTCAATCTTGTCAAAAAAAACTCTGACAGCTTCTTCACCTTGTACTCCTAATCGTTCTGTAAACTCATTGACATATAAACAAATATGTTGCTCTATTACATCATCATCAAGTTCCTGGGCATTCTTTTTAATATATTCATAACCGGCATCAGGATTGTTTCTAGCATACTTAATACTTTTTTGTATTAAATATTCAATTTTTTCTGCAACATCTTTTCCTATCTCTTTTTTGACAGCAATACACCCCAATGGAATCGGCAATAAAGTTTTTTCTTCCCACCATTTGCCTAAGTCACAAATCAAATCAAACCCCAATTTCTCGTACACAAATCTGCCTTCATGAATAATTACACCAAAATCTGATTTCCCCTCCAATACATGGGGCATTATCTTTTCAAAGGGCATAGCAATGATTTTGGGATTAATTTCTTTACCAAGCTTCACTGTTAAATCATTCAAATAAAGTCTTAATAAATGATATGCTGTAGTTCCAAGCCCCGGGACTGCAATTACAGGCTTTAGTTTGTCATATAGCTTCTTACCCGGGCAACTGATTATAAGAGGTCCACATCCTCGGCCCAAAGCTGAACCTGTTCTTAAAAGCCCGTATTCATCCCTTACTGAACCAAAAGCTGCAAAAGAGAGCTTGGTTATATCATAACAAGCTTCAGATGCTTTTTTATTTAATGTCTCAACATCAAAAAGAGCAACATTAAATTTCAGCCCCTGGGTATCAATAAGATCATGCACAAGAGCATTAAAAATAAAAGTGTCATTTGGGCAACTTGAATATGCAATGCTTAGTTCTTTCATTTCAGCCATTTACACATACCTGTTAAATATTCTTAAGAATTCCGGAAACAAGAGTATTAACTTTTACACTTGCCTTTTGAGCTGTATCTATTATTTCTTCTAAAGTTGCTTTTTGAGGTGCATCAGGATTATTAATATTGGTAATTGTGGCAAGCCCTATAATTTTCATGCCGGCATGAACACCTGTAATTGCTTCCATTACAGTTGAAAAGCCTACAGCATCAGCACCAATAGTTTTCAGATGTCTTGTTTCAGCTGGTGTCTCTAAGCTTGGACCTATGAGCCCTGCGTAAACACCACTTTGTAATTTGATGTCCTCTTCCTTGCCAATTTTTTTTGCAAGCGCGGCAAATTTTTTATCATATACTTGAGTCATATCTGGAAACCGAATACCCCAGTCATCTTCATTGTGACCGATCAATGGATTATGTCCTGTTAAATTAATATGATCTTCAATAATCATAATATCACCAGCTGAAAAATTTAAATTAATTCCACCGGAAGCATTGCTTAAAATAAGATGTTTGACATTTAATTCCTGCATTAATCTTATAGGAAACGTAACTTCAAAAGGAGAATATCCTTCATATAAATGAACTCTTCCCTGCATAACAACTAAATGTTTTCCCTCAATTGTTCCAAATAAAAGTTTTCCCCTGTGGCTTTCAATAGTTGAAACTGGAAAATAAGGAATTTCTGAATATTCTATTTCAAAATCTA
>JAGLLQ010000103.1 GCA_023140455.1 Desulfobacteraceae bacterium
GAATAAAAATCACAATAGGCGCATTTTTTTACGCAAAAAGGTATGTGAATATAGCAGGCTTTTTTATCACACATATTAGTATCATACAAAACGTTTCATTAAATCATCTATTATTGCATCAACATTATCAGGAGTTATGCCATGGGAGTCACAGGTTTCTTTTACCTGATTGAAAAGTGCTGTATCTGCCATATCATCAGGGCCTCTGAATAGTCCCATCCTTCGTCCGATCTGATATTAAACCTGTTGCTCAGGATTCAAGTCAAGGAAAGAGTCCATGATACTGATTAGTCTTTCTTTATCTTCCGGCATTTTGCCGTCAATGGTTTCAATCAGATTTAAGATATGGTCACTTTTTATATATGAATCAATATCATAGAGGTTTTCAATAAAGAGCTTCAACTCTTTTGCCATCATAAGGTCAGTGCATTTTTGAAATTCACCATTCTCATGCTGCTGGGCAAGAGGAGCTCTTGGAGGCAGTGCAAGTGATCTTATTCTTATAAAGTCAGGATTTATCATGTTTAAAGCTTCTGCTGTTTCCAATGCATTTTCAATGGAGAGTTCAACCCCGCCAAGTCCTGGCATGACATATTCTGACAGCTCAATTCCTGCTTCTTTTACTCTGAGACCTGCTTTTATATGACCCGCCTTATCGACTCCTTTTTTTATTCTTTTAAGTACTCTGTCAGATCCTGATTCCATGCCGATATGTATACGGTTTAGCCCGGCTACAGCAAATTTTTTCATATTTTCAGAACTGATTCTTGCAATTGTATGAGATCTTGCATATGAAGTTATTCTTCTTACAAGGGGGAATCGTTTTTTTATATGATTTAAGACTGAAATAAAATCTTCAGGCTTCATGATTAAAGAGTTGGCATCCTGCAAAAATATTGAGTTCATGCCTGTGGAATACCATTGCAATGCTGTATTAAAAGCTGTCCTGTCTTTTATGTCAAATCTATTAAAAGTAGAGTTTATTTTCTTTGTATCAAAAGTTAATGTAAGGTCACGATCCTGCCTTATGGCTTTAATATATGTATGCAACAGATCAATATCTCTGATAATATTTTCAAGCGGTCTTAAAGAAAATTTTCTGTTTTTATAGATACTGCAAAAAGTACATTTATTCCACGGACAGTTTCTTGTGATTCTCAGCAATAAACTTGAAGCTTCGCTGGGTGGTCTGATAGGTCCCTGTTCAAATCCTTTATATTCATCTTTTTTCATTTGTATTTCCTGTTGATATTTTTATTTACTTTGACAATAATGTAATTCTAAACTATTTTGCATGTTTTAAAAACAGATTTTATAAGTAAAAGGAAAATTTGTTGTAATATGTTGAATTTTAAAAAAATTGTTCGTTTTGCAGGCATTGTATTTCTTTGTATTCTCATAGCATCTTTTGTTTTTTTCAAAAAAGTGTCCAAATTTTCAAGCACTCCCTATGATTTAGCAGGTCAGGCCATAAAGTTTAACATAAAACCAGGACAGAACCTTTCTGTAATCTCAGATAATCTCCAAAATCAAGGAATTATCAAAAGCAGCTTCTTTTTTAAGATCCTTGTCAGTTATAAAGAATCAGCAAAAGAACTGAAAGCAGGTGAATACATGCTTTCAGCATCAAAAACTCCTTTACAGATTCTTTTTATTATTACAAAAGGCAGTGTAAAACTTTATAAACTGACAATCCCTGAAGGGTTAAATGTTAAGGAAATTGCTCAGCGAGTAGAAAATGCCGGGTTTGGTACAAAAGAAAATTTTATTCTTTTAGCTGACAGTAAAATTTTTACAAAAGAGCTTGGCATAAATCAAGTCAATCTTGAGGGCTATCTTTACCCGGAAACTTATTTTTTTCCTAAAAATACATCACAAAAGAAGATTATTAAGGCAATGGTTAAAACTTTTAATAAAGCTTACACCCCTGAGTTTAGAAAACAAACCATTGATATGGGTTTTTCCATACATGAGATTGTTACTTTAGCTTCTATTATTGAGAAAGAAACCGGGGCGGCAAAAGAGAGACCAGTGATTTCATCTGTGTTCCATAACAGACTTAAAAAAGGTATGCGCCTTGAAAGTGATCCCACTGTTATTTACGGAATAAAAGATTTTAATGGCAATATTACAAGAAAAGATCTCAGGACCTGGACACCGTATAATACTTACAAAATTAAAGCTCTTCCGCCGGGTCCGATTGCAAATCCCGGCGGGATGTCCATAAAAGCAGCTCTCTATCCTGCCACCACAGATTATATATTTTTTGTTTCAAAAAAAGATACAACACATAAGTTTTCAAAGACAATGAAAGAGCATAATAAGGCAGTCAGAAAATATCAGCTTAATCGTTGAATTGGTTTAAATAAACTATTATGGCGCCGCTTTTTGATTTTTTTTTCTTTTCCCATATAAAATGCAGAATAAGACCTTCATTTTTTAATTTTAAAAGAAGGTCTTGAATAACACCAGGCAATACAGCACCAAAGTCTGAATGTGTTCCTTTGCCAACAATAATTTTTATGGTAAAATTTCCCTTTGAAAAAGCTGTTCTAATGTATGAATCAGCTTTCATTGTCGCGCCGTCACTGGTAAAGCCATGCAGGTCAAGCCTTGATTCAGGAGGAGGATATCTTTTAAGCCTTTTGCTTAAAGGGACTTTTTGGGGAGCACCCCTTTCTTTTTTTTCCTGCATCATTTTGTCCATACTTTTCCCTTTAAGGGAAAATTCTAAGAGCTCTGCAAATTCTTTGTCCGACATCTCAGATTCTTTATCATCCTCATGGGAAGAGGATGGAGGCAGAGGTTTCTTTGGTGTGTCCTCACTGCTGACTATGTCATCATCAGGCTTATTAATAAAAAGATCGCTTAAGTCCTGATTAGAATCAAGAACCCGTATTTTGTTTTTATTTTTTTTTGCCATATTTTAAATTTAGTTTAATTACATATTTTTTTCAAGGAAATGGTTTTGAGTTGATTGACTTTAACATGCCTTCCTGATACAATACTCGCTCATGAAAATTGGAAGTATTGTCGAATATATAGAGCAGCAAAGAATTATTTCTGCAGTAATATTGGAAGTGAAAAACAACCGCTTAAGATTACTTAATGAAAATAACAGGGAGATTGCATTCTCAGAAAACAGGCTGTCTCATATGTCTGAAGATGCGCTTGATCCCTCACTTACAAAAGATTCTCTTCTTAAAAAATTACAAAAAATAACACAAAACAGGAAAGAACTTTCTGAAAAAATTGATATTGCCGGACTATGGGAAATTCTATGTGAGGAAGAAGATGAAATTGATATCCCAACTATGGCAAGTTTTTGTTTTGATCCTCCGTTTGACCCTATAATGGTTTCAGATTATGAAGCAGCAGTGATTAGAGCATTTTTTAACGACCGGATGTATTTTAAGTTCAGGAAGACAGGGCTTACTCCCTGTTCTCCGAAACAACTTGAAGTAAAAAAGAAACAGATAAAAGAAGAGAACCGGAAAAATATCTTGATTGAAAAAGGTGCTGTCTTTATCAAGTCAGTATTATCTGATCAAAATGATAAAATTGAGAATGCCGATAAAGAAATATTAAATATTTTAAAATGGTATTATCTTATTGAGAAAGAAAGCAGTACTGCTCCTATTGCCAAGGCTATGATAGCCAAAGCAGATTTAAAAATTCCTGATCAAATATTCAATATCCTTTTAAGGGCAGGTGTCTGGGAAAAAGATGAAAACATTGATCTTTTAAGAATGGATATTGAAACAGGTTTTTCAGAGTCAGTATTAAAAGAGGTTAAAGCTCTTTCTCCATGCATAGATGAGCTTGAAAAAGATTCAAACAGAAGGGATTTTACAGATCAGGAGGTTATAACCATTGATGGTCAGTCAACCCTTGATTTTGATGATGCAATCAGTTTTGAAAAGGCTGAAGACGGCTACAACCTTTATGTGCATATTGTTGATTTAGGATTTTATATCAAAACCGGTGATAAAATTGATCTTGCTGCCATGGGAAAAGGAAGTTCAATCTATATGCCTGATGATAAGATTTCCATGATCCCCCCTCAATTGTCTGAGGATTTATGCAGTTTAAAAGAGGGAGAAGTAAGACCTACTATAACAACGCATGTCAGATTGAGCAGATTTTTTGAAATTATTGATTATGAGATTGTACCTGGAATTATTAAAGTGCAGAATCAGATGTCATATTCTGAGGCAAATCTTTTAAACGGAAAAGAAGAGCCAATAACAACTCTTTTTAAGATGGCTACAACTTTGAGAGAAAAGAGGTTTAAATCTGGTGCTGTCCAGATAACCCTTCCTGAAATAAATATATGGATTGAAGAGACTGGTGAAATAAAACTTGTCAAAGTAGACAGGGAAAACCCTTCAAGAATGCTTGTGTCCGAGTTTATGATTTTAGCTAATTCACTTATGGCGGAATTTCTTGCTGATAATAATGTTCCTGCTGCATTCAGGTCACAGGTTGAACCAAGAGA
Source organism: Desulfobacteraceae bacterium (assembly GCA_023140455.1). Next base: position 4,499 of record JAGLLQ010000103.1, read on the forward strand.
GCGGCTTTTTAAAGGGATAGAAACATCACTTTATATAAACAGTATGCAGAGAAGGAAGCTTTCCCGTGCTGTTGTCAGTACAGATCCTGCACCTCATTCAGGGCTTGGCGTAAAAGCTTATGTAACAGCAACCTCTCCAATAAGAAAATATTATGATCTTTTAACACACAGACAGATCAGAGGAATACTTGGATATGAAGACCCTTATTCAAAGGATGAGGTTGAGCAGATTCTTCAAAATCTTATACTGCCTGTCACCAATGCAAATAAGCTTCAGTCAATAAGGCGAAGATACTGGATCCTTAAATATCTCGAAACAGTTCAAGGCTCAGAATTTCAAGCACTTGTGCTTGAATCCCACAGGGATTTTTGCATTGTTCTTTTAAAAGATTTTATGCTTGAATCAAGACTTCCTTCAGGCGGTTACAACATGAGACCCGGTGACCTTGTTACGGTAACCATACAGCATGTAAATGCCCGACGTGACCAGGTCTCTTTATTTGCCTGAATATTCTTAATGCTTAAAACTTCTCTGGGAAGTATAAACCATTGTAGCATCATTCTCGTTGCAGGCTTCAATGGATTGATAATCGTTTAATGACCCGCCAGGTTGAATTACAGCTTTTACCCCCTGATTAAGACCTACATCAATGCCGTCCCTGAAAGGGAAAAAAGCATCACTTACCATGGTAGAACCAATAAGCCCGCCTTTTTCATTTTTAACATCATTTTCTATCTCTTTGAGTTTATCCTGATCTTCAAGCAGGGCAAGGGGGGTGTTATACCGTTCAAATGAATAGCGGTCCATGAGTTTTCTATATGCTTTATCAACAGCTATTTCAGCAACACCGACTCTGTCCTGTTCACCTGTTCCAATGCCCACAGTAACATTGTCTTTTACATAGATAACAGAGTTTGAAGAGATACCTGATTCCACAAGCCATCCAAAGAGCATGTCTTCATATTCACGTTCCTCAGGTTTCCTTGCCACTGTATATTCTTTGCCTTTATATTCTGTTTTAGCAATGATGAGATCATTTTTTGAAAGTGTTGTTGGAGCAAATGACCATTGGGCAACAATTCCACCGTCAATGAGAGCCTTAAATTCAGGCACACGTTCTCCAATAAAGTTGTTAAGTTTATCAATATTGTTAATTTTGATTACTCTTAAGTTTTTCTTTTTCTGGAGTATTTCAAAGGCGCCTTCTTCAAATTCAGGTGCAACAACAACTTCTGCATACTGGCTTGCAATTGATTCACAGGTTGCTTTGTCAAGTGATCTGTTAAGCGCAATACATCCTCCAAAAGCTGCAATCCTGTCAGCCATATAAGCCTTTGAGTATGCCTCTTCAAGAGAACCAGCCCTTGCTACCCCACAAGGGTTGTTATGTTTTACAATTGCAGCACATGGTTTTGAGCCAAAATATCTTAAAATATTCAAGGCATTGTCAGCATCAGTAAGGTTTGTTTTTCCCGGATGTTTGCCTGATTGGAGAAGCTCTATATCAGATACAAGATATTTACCAGGTTTGATTGTCTGGGTGTCTCCCAGAATCAGGTTGCCGTTAACAGGTTTGTACAAAGCTGCTTCCTGGCCAGGGTTTTCTCCATATCTCAACCCCTTGTTAACACCATCTATTGTCCAGGAAACCTTTTCATAAAAAAGAGTCTGTTTTTTATCTTTATCAACAAAAGATATTTCCATGTGCGGTGTAAAATGATCATCCATTATTGTTTTATACATTTTTTTTAAATCATCATTCATGTTTATTCTCCTGTGTTATAACAGTCATATACCTGGTTTAAAGTTTTGGAAAAAAGAAAATCAGCAATTGTTCTGTCATATACAGCTGTGTGTTCAAATGCTTTTTTTGACAGATTAAAACGATCTTCAAGAGCTAAGCTGCCATTATTTTTCTTCATCTTTTTTATTATGGATGGATAAGACTCAGGATCAACAACCGAAGCCACTCTGATATAGTTTTTTGCAGCAGCTCTGATCATAGTCGGTCCGCCAATATCAATGTTTCCCCTTGCCATCTCACAGGTCACATCCGGTTTTGCAATAGTCTCGGCAAATGGATAAAGATTGACTATTACCATATCAATCTTTTTACCTGATACCCTTTTAAGATCACCCTGATGTGATTCATTATATGTCTCTGTAAGGAGTCCAAGATAGATTTTAAAATCAAGGGTTTTAACAAGCCCACCCTGGGTCTCAGGCTGCCCTGTATATTCTGACACTTTTTTTAAGCATTTATCAGCTTCATCCCTTAAAATCTCCTTGATTTTATTATAGGTCCCGCCTGTTGAAAGGATAGTAAGGTCAGGATTGATTTTTAAAAGCTCGGGGATAAATGTTTCAAGCCCTGCTTTATCTGATACGCTTGCTAAAACAGTATCAATCTTTACCGAGTCATCAATTTTTGCAACAATATTTTTAGTCATTTTTTCCCCTGCAAAATTATTAATTAAAATCAAAAATTTATACTTTTAATTAATAATATAAACAGAAGTTTGAGTCAACTGTGATTAAAGGAAGAATAAAAAAGCTGGAATAATTAAAACAATTATTCCAGCTTTTTTTATAAACACATCCTTTGTTGTTTGTTTTAGCTCTTTTTAGTTGCTTTAGTCTCCCATTCCTCGATCCTGGTTGTTTCGTATATTTCTTCCCAGCCCGTGATCATGCCTGCAATGTGACTGAAAAGAGAATGACCTGTGGTTGTCATGTACAGGTGAATTACCAAGAAATTTAAAAGCAGAAGTGCAATTAAAGTATGTACTACTGCCAGAATTTGAAGAGGCAGGATTATAGATATATCATTATACAGATAGTATAATAATCCTGTGACCATTTGAACCGGCAGGAGCATTGCGGAAATTCCTAAATATGCCAAGCGCTGCAATGGATTATGCTTTGCGCCTTTTGATTTTTGAACCGGATGTGGTTTGCCCTGGAAAATACCCCAAGAATAATAAAGAACAACTGAAAAAAGTTTTTTTGTTGTTGGAAGATATTGTTTCCATTCTCCGGTTATAAAAAGCCAGAATACAAAAAAGGCAAACAGGGCCAGCCAGGAAAGCCCAAGAAAATTATGGATATTAACAGCTGTCTGGAAACCAAACAGCTTGTATGTTCCATGAATTTCAAGGCCGGTTATGATAAGGCTGATGACCATGAATGCCTGGAACCAGTGCCAGAAACGTTCAAATCTTGTGTAAAGATATATTTTTTTAGTTTTTTTTGTATTCATTTATTCCTCCTTGCCGTTTCGAATGAAGAATCGTCCAATGCCGTGGAGTAATACACCAACCAGGGCACCAATGACAGAAAGCCAGCCGATGGTATCTATAAGCTTGGACTTATCCCGTCCCGGCAGATAAAGACTTGTAATATTGGAAAGTCTGGAGTTCTCTCTTATATGACATTCATTGCAGTTTAAAGCATTTTCTTTTGGTGCAACCATGTGGGTAATAGGAAATGCATAAGTTGTTTCCACATAATCAAATTCTCCTGAATATGGGATACCAAGTGTTTTGTTGCCGTGTTTAATGGCGTCATTCATATCAAATGTTGTCCAATATCCATTTTTTCCTGAAAGCAAGGGTGCCAGAAGTTTCTTATTAATTTTATCATAGGGTTGCTTTCCCCTGTGAATTTTAAATGGGAAAATCCGGGCTTCAGGATCAGATTTGTCACCAACCGGATGGCTGACTTTTACAAT
>JAGLLQ010000104.1 GCA_023140455.1 Desulfobacteraceae bacterium
TTATTGAAGAAAACGAGCCTGAAGAATTTTTCAACAATCCTCAGAATGAAAGAACAAAACTGTTTTTGAGCCAGATTTTATATTAATACTTTTTCAAATTTAAAACTAAAAAACCAGGCTTTATTATTTTTTCTATAATAAAGCCTGATTTGCGTTGATATTTTTAAAATTGATTCTTTAATAGACAAATTATTCAATTATTTTATTAATAACTTCAATTGAAGAGTCAATAACTTTAGTTTTACCTTTAAATTGAAGTGCAATAGCCTTTTTTAACATATCCAGATTAATAATATCTCCCATCGCAGCAAGAGAAGCTAATGCCCCTAAAGCTCTGTCCGCTGATTTGATTTTTAATTCTTTAAAATCAATATTGATAATATTTGCATTAGCTGTATTTATTCCAGCAATTTCAAGATCTTTTGCTTTAATTACCACAGTTTGATCTGATAAATTCTTAAAAAGATCTTTTCTTCTGTTAGCACCTTGCTCTGATATGGCAATTATAATATCAGGATTTTCAATCCCTGAAAAATTAACTTCTCTGTCTTGTAATACTATTTCTGTAACCGAATGACCTCTTAATACAGTTATTGGGTAATCACTTTTCTGAGTTGCATCAAGCCCCGAAGTTATACCTGCCAATGCTAACAACTCGCCTGCAGTCATAATACGCTGTCCAGCACCTCCAAGAAGAATAATTTCTTTTCGGCCTGAAAATAACTTTTCAGATTCTTTTGGAATTACTTTATCTATTATTTGTGAAATACCTGCTTTTTTATGTTTTTCTGCTTCTTCAAAATACCTTTCAGTGTATTCTTTAAAATTATTTAAAGAATCACCATCAAACTTCGGCATCTTTTCAATTAATGCATCAATATCTTTTGGAACAATTTTGTTGCTTTTTGTATATCTTCCTGTACAAATCCCCATGATATCAAGCATGGAAAATCCTTTAAACTTCATTGCTTTTTCTAATTGAGTTGAAAGGTCATTTTGGTAGCAGGAAAGCCTGTCAATATATTGTCCACCTGCTCCTTTTGCAAGAAGACATGGGTCAATGGGGTTATCAACCTTATTTAAAAAGGAAGATCCTAAAACAGCATGTTCAGGCGAAGTAGAAGATGCCTGCCCTCCTGTCATACCATAATTAAAATTATTTAATACTAATAAAGTTAAATCTATATTTTTTCTAATTGTACTAATAAAATGAGCTCCACCGATTCCAAGCCCACCATCGCCCATGGTTACAATTACTTTAAGATCAGGACGTGCCATTTTAACACCAACAGCATAGGTCAGTGCTCTTCCATGAAGACCATGGAGCGCATGGGTATTAAAAAAAGTATCAAAAAGACCTGAACAGCCAATATCGCTTACAATTACAACCTCTGACCCTTCAATTCCCATATTTAAAAATGCTTTATCTAAAGCATGTACAACTTTTTCATGGGAACACCCGGGGCAGAATACAAGTGGACGTTCTTTATTTATAAAAGTTTTCATTTTTTTATAACCTCTAAAATCTCATGGGGTTTTATTAAACTCCCATTCATTCTTCCAAGAAATTGAACATTTTTATCAGGTAAAACACGTCGGATTTCGTTTACATACTGTCCCTGATTCATTTCAACAACCAACACATTATTAAAATTTTCAGCTTTCTCCTTAATCAGGTCTTCACATACAGGCCATAAAGTTTTAAGTGTTAAAACTGAAATGCTTTGTGAATTTTTTTCGGCTATATGAGAAGCTTCAATTGCAGAAGATGATGAAATTCCATATGTAATTATCAAAGTATCACTACCCGGCTTTAAAACTTCATCATAAAATAAAAACTCATCTAAAGATTTTTCAACCTTTTTTTCAAGCCTTAAATTAATATCTGAAATTTCTCCGGGATCAATAGTTATATATCCATTTTTCCCATGTGTGGAAGAAGTCTGGCGAACTAAAGTTTCAGATCCAATTGGTAAAAATGGTGGCGCTATGTCATCAGATACAGTTTCAAACGGTAAAAACGTATCCATGTCCTCAGCCTGAACCCTATTTACAATTGGTGGCAATTTAACTGCTTTAAGGTCAACACTTTTCTTTGTTAAAGCTATCTCTTTGTTGGACAAAATAAACACAGGGCATCTTAATTTTTCAGCAATATTAAATGCATGTGCTGTTAATAAATAGCAATCTAAAACATCTGCCGGAGCAAGAACATAAACAGGAATTCCACCTGTATTACAATAACGAACAAAATTAACATCACCATCTGCACCTTTTGTAGCAGACCCTGTTGAAGGTCCAAGTCTTTGAACATCCACAATCACAAGAGGGATTTCACTTCCAATTGCAAATGAAATATTCTCACTGTAAAGACTGATCCCGGGACCTGAAGTTGCAGTCATTACTTTTTTTCCAGCCATTGCCGCACCAATACAATATCCAATAGATGCGATCTCATCTTCACCCTGAAGGCATACTCCATCTTCAGCTGGTAGAGCATTTAACATATAATTGTATATAGAAGTTGCAGGTGTGATGGGATAACCTGCAAAAAAATTACATCCTGCTGCTATTGCGCCAGCAGCACAAGCATCATTTCCATCAATAAAATTTGTACTCATCAAACCCTCCTTAAAAGTTTGAAACATAATATATTAAGTGGTTTTGTTTGTCTATTTAATTATTGA
>JAGLLQ010000105.1 GCA_023140455.1 Desulfobacteraceae bacterium
GGACGTTATCCGAACATGGGCTCAGTTTCAGGCGATGATCTTTCGGTTTTAGGTGTGCTATATTCTTCCCCTGGGAGGTAATAATGATATCTTTAATTCTATCTGTTATCCTGACAAAACCGTTTTCATCAACAATTCCTACATCTCCGGTTCTAAACCAGCCACCCTGCATGACTTCTGAAGTTGCTTCGGGTTTGTTGTAGTATCCTTGCATAACATTTTTACCTTTTACAAGAATTTCGCCATTTTCATCTACTTTGACTTCGCAAAAAGGAATGGGTTTGCCAACTGTTCCGAATTTAAAAGATTGAGGATGATTGTATGTAACCATTGGTGATGTTTCAGTCAGGCCATAACCCTGGCAGATTAAAAGACCTGCACTAAAAAAAAATTCTTCAATCTCTTTAGAAAGCGGTGCACCGCCTGCTGAAAAAAAATTCTTTGGTCCTCCAACAACATCTCTCAGCTTGGAAAGTATTAATTTGTCAGCCAAAAAATATTTTGCTCTTAACCCTTTTCCAATAAAAAGCTTATCTTTTTTTCTGTAATGATATTTAGAACCTGTTTTTACTGCCCAGTTAAAAAGCTTTCTTTTTACTCCTGAAGCTTTTTCGATTCTGTCATAGACTGTGGCATAAATTTTTTCGTACAGCCTTGGAACACTGACCATGGCAGTTGGTCGTACATCACTTAAATATTCTATAACCTTTTTAGGGTCGGAAAGATAATTATTTTCTGCTCCTGATTTATATACGTAATATGACCATGCTCTTTCATATGCATGGCTTAAAGGAAGAAAGCATAATGATTTGTCTTTCTGATCTATATTAAAATTAATATCCAGTGCTTTAAACTGAAATGCAAAATTTTCATGATTAAGCATAACTCCTTTGGGGTCGCCGGTAGTTCCCGATGTATAAATAAGAGTTGCAAGATCTGTTAATGATGCATCTTTAAGCCTTGCATCAAGTTCTTCTTTTTTATCTGATTCTTTGCCAAGCCTGATAAAATCTTTCAGATAAATTGAACTTGAGCCCTGAATGTGAACCGACCCATCAAACACAATGATTTTTTCTAAAACTTTACTCTTCCCAGTTAATGAAAACAACTTGTCATAATGGGATTGCGTTCCTGCAAATACGATTTTCAGTTTTGCATCATTTAAAACATACTCAACTTGTTTTTCAGTATTAGTAGCATAGATCGGTACTGTAACACCTTTGACACTTAAAATACTAAAATCTGCCACAGCCCACTCAGGTCTGTTCTCAGAAAAAATACCCACCATATCAGAATCATTAACACCATACTCAAGAAGACCTGCTGCCACAGCATCTATCATTTCACCCATTTCTTTATAGGATATTTTTTCCCAGAGGTTGCCTTTTTTATATCTCATTGCTGTTTTGCTGCCATATGTTTCTATACTTTTACGTATCATAACAGCCAAATGTTGGTTATCCATTAAATTTCCTTAAGTTTTAAAAAATTTTTTAGCTTCTTGATTTTCGCAGTGTCAGATAAATATTACCACCAAAAATTAATATCGCTCCGATCCAACCTGAAAAAGAGAGTACAGGATCAAAGACAATAAAGGGTCCCAGAATGGCAGCAAGAAGAATTCTTGTTGATGATATTATTCCTCCTTCAATTGCAGTAACATACTTGAACCCAACAGTGATCAGATACTGACCTGTCACACCGAACAATGCACAAAGAAGAAGATATTTAAGAGTAACCATGTCAGGGATATACATGTCATCGTAAAAAATCAATATTATGACTATACTGCCAAGCCCAAAGAGAAAAAAAAGAGTTGTCACTGTATCATTATCTTTACGGCATAAGTTAAGACAAATTAAAGCAACAGCAGCACTTATTCCAGAAACAAGTGCCCACAAACTATCACGTTTGAACCCCATTGCTCCCGGATCAAGGATTAACCAGACACCTGTAAAGGATATTAAAACAATAATTATGGAAATTATATCTCTCTGATCTTTTAAAAAAAACCATGATATCACTGCAATGAAAAGAGGATATGTCATGTTAAGGATATTTGCCTGGGCTACAGAAGTTAAAGTGGTTCCTTTAAAAAAACAATAAACAGCAACACAATTTGCAAGGGTTCTGCCAACAAGATATTTATATTTTTTGGGTTTAATTGATTGTTTCTTGATTATCATCACCAGCATAACTGCAAGAAAGCCTGCAAAAAATCTGGTAAACACAAAAAGAGAAGGGTCAATTGTCAAGCCCGCCATTATGGACCATTTTATAACAACAGTTGCAAGATAAAAACAGAATGCAGACCCAAAAACAGCAAGACATCCTAAAAATACTGTAAAATTTATTCGTGACTCTTGATTCAACTTTTTATTTAAACCTTATATAAAAAAAGCAAGCGCTTGGACTTGACAATTATCTGTTTTTGTTTAATTAATCTATGCTTAATTTAATAATACTAATTATTAATAAAATAAGAATAACAACAAGGTATATAAATAGCATGCTTACTGATAACATAATAGATTTAATTGGCAACACACCCCTTATTCAACTGAAAAATGAAAACATTCTGGCAAAAGCTGAATTTTTAAACCCGGGGGGCAGTTTAAAGGACAGAGTTGCTGTTGCAATGATTGAAGGTGCAAAAAGGGATGGTCTTCTTAATGATGATTCCATCATTGTAGAGCCAACCTCGGGCAACACCGGCATTGGTATAGCTATGGTCGGACGCTTAAAAGGCTACAAAGTAAAAATAGTAATGCCGGAAAATATGAGCATTGAACGACAGAAAATCATCAAAGCTTTTGGTGCTGAGCTTATTCTTACTCCGGCAGATCAAAATATTGAAGGTGCTGTCAAGCGTGCCATGGAAATAGCTGCCAGTGATCCCAATGTCTTTGTCCCTCAACAGTTTGAAAACCCTGATAATCCACGCGTACATTATGAAGAAACAGCAAGGGAACTATGGAGGCAGACCACCGGAGAAATTGACTGCTTTGTTTCAGGAGTTGGCAGTGGCGGCACTCTTCAGGGTATAGGCAAATTCTTAAAAGAGAGAAAGCCGGATGTAAAACTTGTTGCTGTGGAACCTAAAAATGTTTCTGCGCTTCTTGGGCATGAACCAGGGCTTCATCAAATTCAAGGCATTGGAGATGGTTTTATCCCGAAAATTCTTGATACTTCGCTCATAGATGAAGTTCTTGAAGTTACTGATGACGAAGCCATTGAAACTGCAAGACAATTAGGGCGAAACTCTGGCTTGCTTGTTGGAATCTCTTCCGGGGCAAATGTCTGGGGAGCCCGCAAAATGGCAAAAAAAATCAAAGGAAATATTGTAACCCTTTTATGTGACCGTGCAGAACGCTATTTCAGCACATCTCTCATGTAAGGAATAAAAAATGATGGAAGAAACAAAACACTATCAGGTTCGAGTTTTTTATGAAGATACTGATCATTCAGGAGTTGTCTACCATGCAAATTATCTCAAGTATTTTGAGCGTGCAAGGGAAGATTACCTTGGGTATCAGCAACTCATTGACATGGGAAAAGACGGAATAGGTTTTGCTGTATATAAAGCTGAGTTGAGTTATAATGAAGGCGCTGAATTCGGGGATGTCCTGGATATCAGAAGCACTGCCAGATTTGATGGCGATTACAGAACAATTTTTCTTCATGAAGCATGGAGAGAAAACAGTAAAAAAGCCGCTGTTAAAGCAGAAATTCAGCTTGTCTGCCTCAACAGAGATAAAAAACTTCTAAAAATCAGTGACCTTAAAATCTTTAAATAATAAAACCTGATTATCATCAGCTGTTATTATTTGTAACTTTAATTCTTGCCAGCAATTCATTAATACTGCTCAAATATTCTTTGTTCTGGCAGGGTTTTGACAAATGGTCGATATTAGGATCTTTTTGTTTCAACTCTTTAATAGACTCTAAAAATTCTATATTCCCGGAAATAAAAAGTATTGGAATAGTTTTGTTTGTTTCTCTGATATAATTGTAAATATCCATTCCATTAATATTGCCGGGAAGAACATAATCCAGGCTTACAAAATCATAAGTATTCTTTTTGACCAACTCTATTGCAGCCTGCCCGTCATTAGCAATATCAACCCGGTGTTTACAGGGTTCATGGGTTAATATTCTGTACTGGATATTTGCTATTGCCGGTTCATCTTCCACAAGAAGAATATTTTTTTTAATTTGTGCCTTTGATATATGAATTTCTGCTTTTTCTTTGTTTGTTAACTCTTTTTTAATAACGGGAAGGGATATTAAAAATTTAGCACCAATACCAAACTCAGATTCAACTGAAATAGTCCCCTTGTGCTGCTCAACATATTTTTTAATATTTGACATTCCATAGCCGGTTCCTCTAATACTTTTATTATATGAGCCAGTTATATCTTTGCTTCCTTTTAGAGTAAAAGAAGGTAAATAAATATTATCCAGATGTTCTTTGGGAATTCCGCATCCATTATCCTCAATTTCAATACAGATATTTTCATCAATATAATTTTCATCAACCCAGCTGTCATCAATACAATATGTCCGTATAGTTATTCTTGGATGTTCGACCATATCTAATGCATGAATTGAATTTTGTAAAAGGTTTACAATTGCATGTTCAATCATTCCAGAGTCTGCAAGCAGGCTTGGCAAGCCTGCCTTAAAATCCTTGATAAGTTTAATATTTTTAAAATCTTTTTTCAACAGCTCCAAAACAAGATTAATTTTTTTATTAATATCAAAAAATTCCTGTTTTATCTCCTGATCTTTGGCAAATGCAACCAAATTTTGTGTTAAGCTTTTCCCTTGTATAGTCTGATCAAATATCAATTGAAGCGTCTTTCTTATTTCAGGGTCATTACAATCCATAAGTGAAAGCTCTGTATTGCCCATAATAACACCTAAAATATTAT
>JAGLLQ010000106.1 GCA_023140455.1 Desulfobacteraceae bacterium
TCGAGGTCGGCCGGCATTTAAATATTGAGCTTTTAACAAATACAGAACTTCTTGAACTTGATGGCGAGCAGGGAAACTTTACTGCAAAGATAAAACAAGAAGCAAGATATGTTGATCTTGAGAAATGTACAAGTTGTGGTGAGTGCGCCACAGTTTGCCCTGTAGATGTCCCAAGTGAACATAACCAAATGCTTTCCACACGGAAAGCCATTTTTAAACAATATGAACAGGCAATTCCCGGTGCTTTTGGTATTTCAAAACGTTCAACTGCACCTTGTAAAGTAACTTGTCCTGCCCATGTAAGTATTCAGGGATTTATTGCTCTGATGGGTCAGGGAAAGCACAGAGAAGCCTTAGAACTTTTTAAACAGGAACATCCTTTTCCAGGTTCCTGTGGCCGGGTGTGTCACCATCCATGTGAGTCTGAATGTACCAGGGGTGATTTGGATGATCCTTTGGCAATCCAACATCTTCATAGATATCTTGCAGATCTTGATTTGGACTCAGACGAACCATTTGTTCCTGAAATAACAGGAGAACAAACTCAAAAAGTTGCCATTGTCGGATCAGGACCAGCAGGTCTTACCACTGCCTGGTACCTTGCAATCAAGGGTTATAAAGTCATAGTTTTTGAAAAATTACCTGTAAAAGGCGGAATGATGGCAGTTGGAATTCCTGAATACAGGTTGCCGCAATTAGAGCTTGAAAAAGAAATTTCTATAATTGAGAAACTCGGTGTAGAGATTAAAACATCTGTTGAGTTTGGTAAGGACGTTACAGTAGAAAGCCTAAAAGAAGATGGGTTTGAAGCACTCTTTTTAGCAACTGGTCTCCATGGCAGCAGACAACTTGGTATTGATGGCGAAGATGCTGAAGGAGTTCTCCCCGGAGTTTCCTTTTTACGGGATGCAGCATTAAAAAAGATAGATTCGCTTAAAGGAAAAACTGTTGTGATTGGTGGAGGTAATGTTGCTGTTGATGTGGCTTTAACTGCAAGAAGAATAGGGGCAAGTGATGTTACAATGGTCTGTCTTGAAGCCAGAGATGAGATGCCTGCCTGGGATTATGAGATTGAAGAAGCACTTGAGGAAAATGTCAAAATAGTCAATAGCCAGGGTCCTGCAAAGATCATTGAAACAGGTGGAAAAACATCTGGTATTGAATTTAAAAAATGTACAAGTGTTTTTGATGATCAAAACAGGTTTAATCCTCAATATGATGAAAATGATTTATCTACGATTGATGCTGATAATGTGATTGTAGCTATTGGTCAGTCAGGTGAGTTTGGATTTGCAGATAAAGAATCAATTTCCATTACAAATCGAGGAGGGCTTGATGCTGATCCTCTGACTTATCAAACCCCTGTCCCATGGATTTTTGCAGGTGGTGATGCATTTTATGGTCCAAAATCTGTTGTAGATGCAGTTGCATGCGGAAAAGAAGTGGCAGAAAGCATACACAGATTTATCAACAAAGAGGATTTAAAAGAGGGGAGAGAAAAAGTATTTGAATTTGAAAAACCTGATACTTTTGGTGAACCTCTCAAAGAACGGATGAATCCTGCAAAAATAAGTGTTGATGAACGTGAAGGTAATTTTAATGAAATTACTTTTGGTTTATCAGAAGAAAATATAAAGGATGAAGTTGACAGGTGCCTTTCCTGCGGAATTTGTTCTGAGTGTTATCAATGTGTTACTGCGTGCCTTGCTGAAGCCATAGACCATGAGGCAACATCAGTTACAAAAGATCTTAATGTAGGTTCTGTAATTATTGCTTCTGGGACCAAACCTTTTGATCCTTCCGGATTAGATGACACTTATATGTACAAGAGATCTCCCAATGTAATGACAAGCCTTGAATTTGAAAGGATTTTAAGTGCTGGCGGTCCTACAATGGGGCATCTTGTAAGACCTTCTGATGAAAAAGAACCTGAAAAGATTGCCTGGCTGCAATGTATTGGTTCAAGGGATAATAATAGATGCAATAATGGCTATTGTTCCTCTGTTTGCTGTATGTACGCAGTAAAGGATGCCATGATTGCAAAAGAGCATTCTGAAAAAGAATTAGATTGCGCAGTCTTTAATATGGATATTCGAACTTTTGGAAAGGATTATGAAAAATATTATTTAAGAGGTCGTGATGAAAATAATATAAGATTTGTAAAATCTCGAATTCACAGCATTATTGAGAATAGAGAGACAGGAGATCTTATTTTAAACTATGCTGATGAACAGGGCAATATGCTGTCAGAAGAATTTGATATGGTAATCCTGTCAGTGGGTCTTGAAGTCAGTGAATCAACGATTGCCTTGTCAGAAAGAATTGGTGTAGATCTTAATAAACATAATTTTGCTAAAACATCGACTTTCAGCCCTCTTGAAACATCCAGAAAAGGGGTTTTTGTCTCTGGTGCTTTCCAGAGTCCAAAAGATATTGCATCGTCTGTAACAGAGGCAAGCGGTGCAGCATGTGCTGCCGGCATGAAAATAGCTGCGGCAAGAAATACCAATACTAAAAGTGTAGAAGTCCCGGCTCAGAGGGATGTAAGTGGAGAAGAACCAAGAATTGGTGTTTTTGTATGCGAATGTGGAATTAATATTGCAGGAGTAGTGGATGTGCCAAGAGTGGAAGAATATGCTAAAAGTCTTCCCGGCGTTGTTTATACAGGTCAGAACCTTTTTACTTGCTCTGAGGATGCACAGAATCTGATAAAAGATCTTATTGATGAGCACCAACTCAACAGAGTTGTGGTTGCATCATGTACTCCAAAAACCCATGAAGGTATTTTCATGGATACACTCGAGCAGGCCGGTCTTAACAAATATCTTTTTGAAATGGCAAATAT
>JAGLLQ010000107.1 GCA_023140455.1 Desulfobacteraceae bacterium
CCTCACAGAGTTCATATTAATTCTTTGATTCATGGTAAAATTGACCTTGATGATTTTCAGATACTTACTTTGGGTGGTGGTTTCAGCTGGGGTGATGATCATGGAGCAGGTGTTATCCAGGCTTTAAAATTTCGCAATCACCTTGGGGATAAGCTCCTATCCTTTATTGAAAAAGATAGGCTTGTTATTGGTATTTGCAATGGATTTCAAACCCTTGTGAACCTTGGACTTCTTCCAGGCTTTGATAATGATTATCAAGACAGGTCAGCCTCCATAACATGGAATGACTGTGGAAATTTCAGAGATCAGTGGGTTCATCTTTCCTTTAATAAAAACTCTCCATGTGTTTTTACAAAAGGGATTGAAATGGCTGATTACCCTGTAAGGCACGGAGAAGGTAAATTTATTGCAGATCAAAATATTATTGATAAATTAGTTTTAAATAATCAGGTAGTGCTGCAATATTCAGATAAAGATGGAACCCTGGCAAACAACAAGTTCCCTTTAAACCCTAACGGCTCAATTTTAGATATTGCCGGGATCTGTGATCCAACAGGAAGGATTTTTGGCCTTATGCCGCATCCTGAAGCATATAACCACTTCACAAATCATCCAGACTGGACACGAGAGAAATCCAAAAGGAAAAGAGGATCTCAAGGTATTGATAAGGAATTTGATCAGAATTTTACTTCCGGTATTAAAATCTTTAAAAACGGTGTGGATTATTTAAGTTAATTCTTCTCTATTTTTTCTATTACACCTGCTGCAATAAGCGGAATCAGTATCTCGTGATGCCCTACAAGGCTGTATCCTTTGCCTCCCGATTGAGTTGGTCGGTTAACAACATTAGTCATGGGCCGGTAATGGCGTATAAAATCAAGATTCACAGTTGTAAAATTGGAAGGTGAATAGGAAAGATTGCGCACAAGAGTCAGCGCCTTTAAAAACACTTCAGGCAAGATAACTGCTGAACCTGCATTAATAAAAACCCCTTTTTCAAGTTTAGCTACATTTGATGCAAATACTTTAAAATCATGGTGTGACGCTTTACCGCATGCTGATGCATTAAATCCTGGATGCATATGAATGATATCTGTTCCTATGGCGACATGAACAGTTACAGGAATATTAAGAGCGGCGCCTTGTGCCGTAAGACTCATTTCTTTAAAAGGCAGATTTTCTTTGTTAATAAGTTCACCAACAGCTCGCCCAAGTCCCTTGGATTCCTTTTCTGAATTGTTAATGGCATTATTCAGAAATTCAGATGTTTCCTTTGCCATCCCAAATTGACCTTGATCAAGGGAGGCTGCAACATCTTCAGATGTTTTGCCTGTCATCGCAATTTCAAGATCATGGATAATACCTGCCCCGTTCATGGCAAGCATTGTTATTGCTTTTCTTTTCATGAGATCAATCAAAACAGGGTTCAGGCCGACTTTGATGACATGCCCGCCCATTCCAAAACATATCTTTTTATTGTTTAAAGCTGCTGTTGCAACAGCAGAAATAATATTCCTTAAATCATTGCCTGCAAGGATTGATGGAAGAGTGTCAAGAAAGTTTGAAAAACTTTGTCCTTTTTTCCATGGTGTTGAAAAATTATCAATATTTACAAGACTTTTCCTGTCATGGATGGAATAGGTTGTCACCTTATCAATGTCTAAAGGTTTATTTATATCAATTTTTCCATCAGTCATTGAAGATCATCCTTTCAGAAAGGTCACACAACATATGAGCAAGCATAATATGAACTTCCTGGATTCTTGCAGTGGTTTTTGAGCTTACACAAAATGGAAAATCGGAAAAATCTTTAAGCTTCCCTTTGGCCCCAGAAAATCCAATTACGGTCAATCCCATTTCTTTTGCTGCTTTTACGGCGTTAATAACATTGGGAGAGTTCCCACTGGTGCTTATCCCAAATGCAATGTCCCCTGTTTTTCCAATGGCTTGTATCTGCTTTGAAAAAATATCATCAAAAGAGTAATCATTCCCTATACTGGTGATCACAGAGGTATCAGTGGTAAGGGCAATTGCTGCAAGAGGGCGGCGTTCAATCTGGAATCTATTAATAAATTCAGCTGCAATGTGCTGACAGTCTGCTGCACTCCCGCCATTGCCGAATAAAAGAACTTTATTACCTCTGTCCAGAGTGGTTACAATCCTTTGTGCGCATTTGTTGATTAACTCAAGGTTGTTTAAAACAAAATCCTGTTTTGCTTTAATACTCTCATTTAAGATTTGTTTGATAAGGTCATCCATATTTAAAATACCTTTTTATAATTTCTGTAAAGTTAAGCTGATTTTATTTTTTGATTATTTTGACTGATAGAAGATGTCATATTTGCTTCTTTCCTTTTATTGACTTCTTCAAGCCTGGTCCTGAAAACAGGGTTGTCAGGGTCAAGTTTCACACTTTTTTTTGCAAAAGAAAGAGCAATGTCAATGTTCTTATTTTGGATTTCATAGGCTTTTGCAAGCCCTGAAAGCGATGTGGCATCTGAAGGATTAATTTTTATTGCTTTGCTGAAGCTTGAAACAGCTTTGGAAAGCTTGTTTTGTTTTAAAAAGATTTCTCCCCTGATTTTTAAGGCAGGAGAAGAACTTTCTTTAAGTTTTAAAGCTTTTTCCAGATGATATAATGCTCGTTTTATATCGTCAGTTCTATAAAGCAGACTCCCTAAAAGAAGCTCGATTTCAAAAATATTATTGTCAATACTATTTGCTTTTTTAAG
>JAGLLQ010000108.1 GCA_023140455.1 Desulfobacteraceae bacterium
CTTCTTTCTGATGATGCATTTGAAGAATCAGACTCAAGAGGGATTGCTTCTATTTTAAAAGCTGAGGTTGAAAAAGGAAATTATGACTTGATCCTTACAGGAGCCCAGGCTGATGACGGAGCTGCTGAAGTTGGTGGTATGCTTGCTGCAATGCTTGATTTACCCTATGCATCTCTAGTTAATTCAATTGATATTGATGGTGATAAGCAGATAAAAATAGGAAGAGAGATTGAAGGCGGAAACCGGGAAATGAACGAAATTGAACTTCCTTGTGTCCTTTCAATCCAGACTGGTATTAATGAACCACGTTATGTCGGGATACGCGGAATTAGAAAAGTTGCAAAGATTGAGATTCCTGTAAGAGGAGCTTCTGATCTTGGTATTGATGCAGGTTCCGTAGGTAAAGACGGTGCAAAAATGAAAAAGATTGATTACTTTGTGCCTGATCTTGGTGAGGGTGCTGAAATGCTTGAAGGCTCTACTGATGAAATTATCGTACAGCTTATTGAAAAATTGAAAAGCAAAGGAGGATTAGCATAATGGCACAGATTTTTGCATATATTCCACATCAAGATGGTGTGGCAGAGGATATAGCATATGAATTTCAGGCTGCAGCAGCAAAGCTTGATTCTGATGCTCAGGTTACTGCGGTTGTGACAGGTTCTGGTGATACTTTGGATAAAGTTGCAGAACAATTGACTGCTACTTTTAAAGAAGTTATTAAAATAGGTCATGATGATTTAGCGTATCCAAATGCTGAAGTTGTAAGAAAAGCACTTTGTAATGTCCTTCCTGCTGATGCAATTGTTCTTACATCTCATAATACTTTTGGCATGGATCTGGTTCCTGGATTATCAATAAAGCTTGATTCTGCATGCGCTTCAGATGTTATTGGGTTTGAAGGAACAGAAGGAACAACAGTCAAAGTGATTCGTCAGGTCCTGGGTGGTATTGTAAGTACGCATAATGATTTGGATATTTCTAATGGTGCAGTCATTGCAATCAGACCAGGTGCATTTACTCCTGATGAAGATGGAGCTGAAGGCGGAACTATTGTTGATAAATCAGGCGATGCCGGAGATCTTTTAACTAAAAGACGTTTCCTTGAAATCGTTGAAGCAGAAATTGGTGATGTTGATATTACAAAATCTGACGTACTTGTCTCTATTGGACGTGGTATTGAAGAAGAAGAAAATATTGAAATTGCTGAGGAACTTGCAGAAGCAATGGGCGCTGTTGTATCATGTTCACGACCGATTGTTGATGCTAACTGGCTTGAAAAATCCCGTCAGGTTGGAACTTCCGGTCTGACAGTTAAACCAAAAGTTTACTTGGCAATGGGTATCAGTGGATCATTCCAGCATCTGGGAGGTCTTAAAGGTGATCCTTTTATAATTGCAATAAATAAAAATGTTAATGCACCAATATTTCAGGTTGCTGATGTTGGAATTGTAGAGGATATTCTTGAGTTTATGCCTGAACTTACAGAAAAGATTAAAGAGCTTTAAAAAACTCAAGTTGTAACAAAAAGTAGTAAACAGTACACGCCGTACAGATTCAATTTTCTTCATTCCTTTATGAATCTGTACGGTTTTTTGTTTATTAATTACTTTTACTTGCTTTTTAGCATTTAGTTCTTATACTGAATGTTTAAATACAACATTTTCAACTCTCCTTGGGAGGCAGCAGAATGGGTTTTTTTTCAAGAAGTATTCGAGCAGTAATTGTCCTCGCAATAGCAATTAGTATTGCTGTTTTTTTAGTTGCAATCAAAGCAGAACCTGAAAAAAAAGAGCCAAAAAAAGCAGCTCCTCTAGCCGAAGTTATAATTGCCAAACCTTCGTCCATAGTTATGAAAGTGGAAGCATTTGGAACTGTAAAACCTCGAAAATCAGTCAAAATGACAGCTGAAGTGTCAGGTAAAATAGATTATATCAGCCCGTTGTTTGCGGAAGGCAGCTTTGTAGAAAAAGATGTATTGCTAGTTAAGATTGATTCCAGATCTTATAGATTAAACCGTGATGCCTGTATTGTTAATATCAGGCAGGCAAAAGCTGATATTGCAAGATTAAAACAGGAGATAGTTAATTATAAGGCAGATATTGTCCTTGCCGAGGGGAATCTTAAGCTTTCAACAAAAGAATTTAATAGAATGACAAAGTTATCAAAGGGGAATTATGCCTCAAAGAATCAGCTTGATAGTGCTGAAATGGCTCATCTCCAAGCAACAATGCAGGTTCAGACCATCAATAACCAGCTTGCCTTGACAGACTCTGTTATGGAGCAGAAGCTGAGTGTCCTGAAAATGGCGGAAGTTGAACTTGAAAAAGCAGACCTTGCTTTGGAAAAAACTGAACTCAAGGCCCGCTTTGAGGGGTATGTCATGGATAAATTCATTGAAGAGGGCGAATATGTGGGCACTGGTCAGGCTCTTGGTCATATTTATTTAAAGTCAAAACTTGATGTGGATGTTAGAATCCCTTTGGAAAAGATGAGATGGCTTGATTCTGTCATGAAAAATGGTTCAATGCCCCAGGTTGATATAAAAATAGCTGGTCCTGCAGGCAATGATTCAAGTCTGTGGTATGGAAAGGTAGTAAGGGTTAAAGCCAATATAGATGAAAGAACAAGAACTCTGCCCATGACCATTGAAATTGATAATATTGATAATGATAACGGCCTTTATAAATTACGCCCTGGTACTTTTGTCAAGTGCAGTATTAAAGGTGAAAAATATGATAATATTTTTATTCTTCCACGGTATCTTTTAAAGAAGAATGCCCTTTTTCTTATAGAAAATAATAAATTGGCTCGAAAAGAAGTAAAAGTACTACGTAAATTCGAAGAAGAAGTTTATGTGCAGTCTGGTTTAAAAGAAGGCGACAAGATATTATCAGTTCCTATTCCCGGAGCAACAGAAGGCATGAATGTTAAACTTAATTGATTCTGACAGGGTAAGGTAAATAATATGAAAGCTTTGGGCAAATGGTCTGTTGAACACAGGGTTACAGTTAATCTGTTGATGATATTTATTATTGTTGCAGGTGTGATTACTGTTAACAATATGAGAAGAGAGATGTTCCCGCAGTTTGCCCTTGATTTCATTGATATAGGTGTGTCATATCCTGGTGCTACACCCCAGGAAGTTGAAGAGGGGATCTGCCTTAAGATTGAAGAGCAATTAAAAGGTGTAGAAGGAATAAAAAATATTTATTCAACTTGCTTAGAAGGCTATGGTTCGGTCTTTTTAGAACTTGAAAAAGGTGTTGATGTAAGAGAAAAGCTTGATGATATAAAAACTGAAGTTGATCTTATTGATTCATTCCCTGAAGAAGCTGAAGACCCTGTTATTGTAGAAATAAAGCAGAATGAGCCGGCTATCACACTTGCTGTATATGGCGATGTCGATGAAAGAACCCTCAAAGAGACTGCTGAAAAAATAAAAAATGATCTTGTAAACACTGATCTTATATCTCTTGCTAAACTCATAGGCACCAGAGAATATGAAATTTCAATAGAACTTTCTGAACAGAATATGAGACGGTTTAATCTTTCCTTTGACCAGGTTGTAAGAGCTGTCAAAACCGCCAGTGTTGATCTCCCGGGCGGAAAAGTAAAAACAGAGGGTGAAGAAATTATTGTCCGTGCCAAGGGCAAACTTTATACCGGAGAAGAATTTGAAAAAATTCCTGTTTTAACTATGCAGGATGGAACTCAAATCCTGTTAGGTGATGTTGCAGTTGTAGTTGATGGTTTTAAAGATACAGATCTTGGTACACGATTTAATGGTAAACCTGCTGCTTTAGTTCAAGTGAACAGGACAACTAATCAGGATACAATCGCTATTTCCGAGACTGTGAGACAATACGTTAAAGAAAATAAAAATTCTCTTCCTGCTGGAGTTCAAATGGCAGAGTGGCAGGATTTGGCTGAAATGGTTCAGGATCGAATCGACCTTTTGACGAAGAATGGTACACAGGGTATTATTCTTGTGTTTATTGTTCTTGCTTTGTTTTTGCATCTTGGACTTGCATTTTGGGTTTCTGTTGGTATTCCCATATCTTTTATGGGCGCATTTGTTGTTTTAAATTATATGGGTGCTTCTATAAATATGCTTTCCTTGTTCGGGTTTATTATGACCCTTGGTATACTTGTGGATGATGCAATTATTGTAGGTGAGAATGTTTATTCCCATTATTCTGAGGGTAAATCTCCTAAGCAGGCTGTTATAGACAGTATGGGGCAGGTTGGAGGCCCTGTTTTAATGGCTGTAATTACAACAATTGTAGCATTTACACCTCTTATGTATATTGGAGGAATTATGGGAAAATTCATGGCAATAATGCCCCAGACAGTTATTGTTATTCTTGCCTTTTCCCTTATTGAAGCATTAATAATACTACCTGCTCACCTTGAACATTCCCTTGCACAATCTGATAAGTTTAAGAAATTCTTTGGATGGCATGAGGCGATAAGAAGCAGGGTTGAAAGAAGATTGGATAGTTTTATAAATAATACTTATACAAGAACTTTACAGTATACTTTAAAAAACAGATATTTTACATTATCTCTGGGAATTGGAATTCTTATAATCAGTATTGGTGCAGTAGCCGGAGGGCATATCCCATTTGTCTTTTTTCCTAAAGGTGACAGTAACTGGGTGACCGCTAAGATTATTTATCCCCAGGGTACACCCTATGAAATATCAGAAAAAAGCATTAAATATATTGAAGACGCAGCTCTGAAGCTAAATGATTATCTCAAAGATAAGGTTGAAACAGATGAGCCTCTTGTAGTGCATACCTTTTCTCTTGTGGGGGTTATCCCGAGAAAGGACTGGAGTCCAGGGGTTTATGGAGGGCATTGCGGAGAGGTATCTATAGAAATTTTACCTGCAGGGAAGAGACCAGACCTTCCTGTAACAGATATTATTACTGCCTGGCGGGAACTTGTCGGGACTTTGCCGGGCACAGATGAGTTAACCTATTCTATTTTAAGTGGAGGACCTGCTGGAAACCCTATTGAAATTCAGCTTATTGGTGATAACTTTGACCAACTGGAAGCAGCAGCTGAAGATCTTAAACAAGAGATTGGAAAGTACCCTGGTATTTTTGATGTTACTGATAATTTTCGTCCTGGAAAGATGGAGAAGAGAATCAGTATCAAAGATGGTGCAAAATCTATCGGAGTTACAATGGCAGATATTGCAAACCAGACAAGGCAGGCTTATTACGGTGATGAAGCTTTACAGATACAAAGAGGTGAGGACGACTTAAAAGTTGTTGTAAGGTACTCTGCGGAGGAAAGAAGAAAAATTTCTTCAGTTGAAGAGATGCGGATAAGAACTACAGATGGTAGAGAGATCCCTTTGGGTGAAGTCGCAAATATTGTAGAAGAGAGAGGATATTCTGTAATAAACCGGGTAAACAGAAAAAGAATAATAACAGTTATTTCTGATATTGATGAAAATATTGGTAATTCAAGTAAGACAGTAAGTGAACTTGATAAAAAGTTTTTAAAAGAACTTACATTAAAATATCCAGGAGTAACTTATGACTTGGAAGGTCAGGCAAAGAGAACAAAAGAATCCATAGAAAGTCTTCAAACAGGATTTTTATTTGCCATGATGGGGATATTTCTTCTTCTTGCAAGTCAGTTTAAATCTTATATACAGCCTGTAATAATAATGGCAGCAATTCCTTTTGGACTTGTTGGAGCAATCATTGGTCATTTTATTATGGGGTTTCCTATTACCATAATAAGCTTTTTTGGAATAGTAGCTCTCTCAGGTATTGTTGTTAATGATTCTTTAATTTTGATTGATTTTATAAATTCGAAAATTCGTCAGGGAGATGAAGCTGTAAGTG
Organism: Desulfobacteraceae bacterium; assembly: GCA_023140455.1. Next base: position 5,868 of record JAGLLQ010000108.1, read on the forward strand.
CTGTAATGGAATCAGGGAAAAGTCGATTCAGACCTGTTCTTCTTACTTCAGTCACAACTGTTGCAGGGCTTTTTCCGCTTCTTCTTGAAACAAGTTTCCAAGCCCAGTTTTTGATTCCCATGGCAATCAGTATCTGTTTTGGTCTTATGGTTGCAACATTATTAACTCTGGTCTATGTTCCTTCGTTATATATGATAGTAAAAGATATTACAGATTTTTTTCCAAAGTTACTTAAATCTTTTTTTACTAAATTAAATGTCGAGTAAGTTGAAGACTTGCAGGAGAATACTGAAATGACATCACAAAATTCTGGTCAAAACAACAATGCTCCAATTGGAGTTTTTGATTCTGGAATCGGTGGTTTAACAGTTGTTAAGCATTTAAGAGATATGCTGCCACATGAAGATATAGTATATTTTGGTGATACAGCAAGAGTTCCCTATGGCACTAAATC
>JAGLLQ010000109.1 GCA_023140455.1 Desulfobacteraceae bacterium
ACCGGACGGGGTTTACCAAGCTTTTTCGGTCACCCGAAAAACTGGTGCGCTCTTACCGCACCGTTTCACCCTTACCCTTAAACCCAAAAAGGATATAAAGGCGGTCTACTCTCTGTTGCACTTTCCTTCACGTCACCGCGACTCCACGTTATGGAGCGTCCTGCCCTTTGGTGTTCGGACTTTCCTCCGGATTTCTCAATCCAGCGACCGTTAAGTCTGGTTAAACCGTATTTAATTTGACTCTTCCTTATAATATAGGAACCTGCTGCATTGTGGACATTTTATCAATTTATTACCTCTTTGTAATTCTATAAAAAGTTGAGGAGGAATATTCATAAAACAGCCCATACAAACTTCATTTTTACCTTGGGCAACAGCTTCCCCGTTATTCATTTTTGCAATTGTTTTAAACTGATCAAAAATTCTTGGATCAAGGGTCTTACCCAGTTTTTTCTTTTTATTTTTAAATTTTTCCAAAGACCCGAGATCATCTTTTGATCTCTTATCAATTTCCATTTTTTCTGAATTTATTTTTTCAGTTAATTGAGAAAAATCTTTTTTTCTTTCTTCCAGTTTGTTTTGGATTTCCTCTTTTTTTTCTGTCTGATAAAACAATTCATCTTCAAGGCTTAATTTGCGTTTTGTATTGTCATCCAACTCACGTCTTAATGCTTGATATTCTTTATTGGTCTTCACCATTCGTAAATTTTCATTGCTTTTTTGAATACGATCAAGCACCAACTGAATTTCATTTTCATATTCTTTGCATGATGCTTCTATAGCCATAAATTCGTCTTTATCTTTGTTTAAAAGGCCTTCGAAGTCTATAAGCTCTACACCAATCTTCTTTTTTTCCTGATCAAATTCCGAAAGGACTTTATCAAGTCGAATTATTTCATGTTCAGCTTCTTGTAATTTTGCTAAATTTCGAATGTCTTTTTTAATTTTTTCTTCCATGTTTATATATCCTTAAACAATATTAAATGGATCTGATTCTTTTTCATATTTAAAAATCTCAAAACCATAATCTTTATTTCTTGAAGCAATGGTTAATTTTTCGGCAAGCAGTTGTATAGCAATATATTCTGATCCAAAATGTCCAACATCAATCATCCCTAACTTCTTTTCTTCAATTACCCTTGCTTCGTGATATTTCACATCTCCTGTAATAAAAACATCAGTTTTTGATTGAAAAAAATCTTCAATCATCGAACCTCCGCTCCCTGTCACAACAACAGCTGAACTTATTTCTAAATTTTCATCTCCTATAACTCTAATATAACTAAGCTTTAATTTATCTTTTATTTTTAAAGCCAAACTTTTAAGCGAGATTGTTTTTTCAAATTTTCCTTTTCTTCCAATACTGCAATAATCAGTATCTATACCTTTATTCATTAGAGGGAGAATCTTTTTTAAACCAATAATATTAGCAAAATAATCATTCAATCCATTATGAGCTTTATCAAGATTAGTATGGGCAGAAACAATTGAAATTTTATTTTTGGCCGAAACTGAAATTGCAGAACCAGGCATACAGCTAAAATCAATACATTCTGGAGATTTTATAAACAAAGGATGGTGAGTCAGTACAAAATCAGCGTTGATTTTTGCTGCTTCTTCCATAACCTCAATAGTTGGGTCCAATGCAATAAGTATTTTGTTGACATGCCAGGACATATTACCTGCCTGAAGTCCTGAGTTATCCCAGTCTTCAGCCAAATCGAATGATGCTTCTTTATCAATCAATTTTATTATATCCCGTGTTATAGCCTGCATATCTCTCCCATAAAATAAAAAAGGCGTGGTATTAATAACCACGCCTTTTTTTAAAAATCTATTTTGTGTTTATAATGCACAATTTGATAATGCACAATCATGTATAATTTATTGCCTTTATTTCTAATATTCTTTGCTCTATACATCATGTTTGGTGGGCCCACCTGGAATCGAACC
>JAGLLQ010000011.1 GCA_023140455.1 Desulfobacteraceae bacterium
AGTAAAAAATATTTGCTTCTTAATTTTTTGTTTTTTTGTTAGAATTGGGAAATTAGATTTCACATTTTAGAGGTTAAACAAAATGGAATTAAAAGATATTTGCCCTGAAAAAATTATTTCAGCTGAGAATGTTGTAAAAAAAATAAAAAACGGGAGCCGTGTGTTCCTTGGAACAGGGTGTGGGGAACCTCAACAACTTATTAGAACTATGATTGAAGATGATTCAAATCAGGATATTATTTTGTATCAGATGTTCTCTTCTACCCTTGCCAAGTATATAAATGACAAGTCTTTTCTTTCAAGGTTCTCTATTAAGCTTTTTTTTATAAGTCTCCATATCCGCCAGGCTGCATATGAAGGGAAAATTGATTATCTCCCAATTTATCTTTCACAGATCCCGGAGATATTTGCCAGTCAGGAGATCGGGCTTGATGTCGCTTTGGTGCAAGTTTCTCCTCCTGATAAATTTGGGTTTTGCAGTCTTGGTATTTCAGTTGATATAACTCTTTCAGGTTTAAAAAATGCAACAACAGTAATTGCCCAGGTAAACCCACAAATGCCGACAACATTGGGAGACAGTATAGTCCATGTTGACGAGATTGATTATTTTGTATTCCATGAGGAGCCTCTGGTTGAAGCCTTCCCTGAAAAGAAAAATCGTAAAGTGATAGAACGTATCGGGCATTATGTAAACCAACTTGTTACAGATGGCGCAACTTTACAGTTTGGGTTCGGGCATCTCCCTGATGCCATAGCTCCTTTTTTAAAAAATAAAAAAGATCTTGGTATTCATACTCAGGTTATTACAGATGGACTCTTACCTCTTTTTGAGACAAAAGCAGTAACAAACAGGAATAAGTCTTATCTTCCCGATAAAGTAGTAGCTTCACTGTGCATGGGATCAAAAAAACTATATCAATATGTTGATAATAATCCCATGTTTTATTTTAAATCTTCTGAATTTGTAAATGATCCCAATGTCATAGCAAAAAATGATAATTTTATATCTATAAGTTCTGCGTTGGAAGTAGATCTTACAGGGCAGATATGCACAGACTCCAAGGGTTACCTTTTTTATAGCGGTATCGGAGATCAGGTTGATTTTATCCGTGGCAGCAGTATGTCAAAAGGTGGCTTTTCCATTATTGTAATTCCTTCAACTGCGCAGAATGGGGAAGTGTCCCGAATAGTTACTCATTTGAGTGAAGGTGCTGGAGTTGCGACCACAAGAGGTGATATCGATATTATTGTAACTGAGTATGGGATTGCTGAACTAAAAAGAAAAAGTATTTATCAGAGAGTGATGGAGCTTGTACAGATTGCCCACCCAAAATTCAGGCAGGAATTAATAGAGGAAGCTAAAAAAAGGCATTATATTTTTATTGATCAACTCTCTCCTACGAATGAAGACCTTTTATTCCTTGATGAGTATAAAACATCCATGAAATTGAAGAATGATAAAAATATTGAGTTCCGCCCTTTGCTCCCGTCTGATGAATTTGAGTCCAGAAATTTTTATTATTCTTTGCAGGAAGATTCTATCTATTACAGATTTTTTAATAAAAGAAGAGTTTTTTCAAGGGATATGCTCCAAAAAGAGTGGTCTGGTGTTGATTACGAGAAAAATATGACAATAATAGGTCTGATGCAGTTTGGAAGGCAGAAGAAAATAATGGCAATAGGTTCATATGCTGAAGTTGGGAATAATTGTGCAGAGGTTGCTTTTCTTGTAAAAGAAGAGCTGCATGGTATGGGAGTTGGGACTCATCTTTTGGACATACTTGAAGATATTGCAAAGATAAATCAATTTGTAGGATTTACCGCACTTGTTTTAGCAGAAAATAAGAAGATGATAAGCGTTTTTAAAAAAAGATATCCTGATGCAAAATTCATTAGAGGTGGCAGCGGAGAAATAGAAGTGGAAATGCCTTTTCCGGATGTCAACTGAGCTTCAAATAAGTGAAGAAAAATAAAACAGAACTGATACTTGCACCTTTACACGATTTCACAGATGTAATATTCAGAAATATTTACGTTAAATATTTTTCAGGATTTGATGAGGCAATAGCTCCATTTATTTCGACAATGGAGCAGCATAGGATTAATCCATCAAGGATTAGAGATGTGTTGCCTGAACTTAATAGAAATCTACCTGTAACCCCTCAAATTTTAAGCAATTCTCCCAAAGATTTTGCATTTCTTGCTTCATATTTTTCTGATATGGGGCATTCATGTGTTAATTGGAATC
>JAGLLQ010000110.1 GCA_023140455.1 Desulfobacteraceae bacterium
CAGCATCAAAGAAAACATATTATGCCCGTTTAAAATACTAGTTGTTGGCGAATAAAAAAGAATATTGTTGATAAGTTTGAAGAATAAGTGTTACAGAAATGAACAAAAACATATGATTTGAAAAGGAGCAGTTCATGGGCAAGCAATTGTTGCAATTTCTCGGGTTCTCTTTAGTTTTAGTGGTAATTATCCTATCTAGCGTTGTGTTTGGTGGGTATTCAAGTCTGCACAGATCTGAAGGCCGGATTGAGATCACAAAGGAACTTCTTTTAAATGCCTGCCAGAGCAGGTTGGATTTGCTACCGCAATTATTAGACTATTTACAAGAAAGTGAACAAAAAGAAATACTTGCAAAGTTAAAACAAACCGGTAAAGAAGCTGGTATTGTCCTGCGCCATGCAGTTTCTCAAAAAGCACCTCTGGATAATGCGCTGACTCGGAAACTTGAAACATCTCAAGTTTCTTTGACAAAAGAGCTGACAAAAGCATTTTTAAAATTGGATCAATCTAAGAGTAAAAACAATACAGAATTATTTAAAGCTATTAAACAACAATTTGTTTCTGCTCAGGATAAATTATTTGTTGAAAAATTAAAGTATGATACAGAAGTTAGATACTTTAACAGGAGAACAAAAATATTCCCTGGATTTTTAATTGCAAAATTGTTCGGGTTTGATAAATCAAAATATTTTGAGCTTTCTGAAGACTCGTTTTTAGGGGCTGATAAAACCTTTGGAGTTAAAGCTTGAATTCTTTTTTGCAATGCTCACAAGAATAGATAGCAAGCATTCGTTTGCAATGAACACATTTATCTATTAAGTAGCGTTCTTTGCCCTGTTTTTTTTTGCAATCAGAGCAAAACCAGTCTTGCTTTGTTTGCAGTATTTTAGAACAATGCGGGCATTTAATGGGGACTTTTTTAAAAACAAGATAAAAGATTCCGGTTAATATTAGAAAAGGACCCAATAATTTAAACTGCGGTGTTGTAGAAAATTCACTAAATTCAACGGGACTTGAAAGAATTACATATAATATAAATGATATTACTGTGATTGCTAAAAATTTAAACCGGAAATGCAAAAACACACTTTTTAATTGCTTTTCTTCCATATTTTGGCTCCTTGGTTATATCTTCAAATCTTTATGCATGCTCAACGTTCTTTTAGAATTTTGACCTTAGCATAAATTGTTACGAAGACCAAGCTGATAAAATTAGGCTTGAATCATTGTTAAAAACATATTATGCATAAAGTAGATAGTATATATTTAAGAGAGGGCATATGAGACAATATGACTTAGAAATACTATTAAAAACCATTCCTTTTTCTTTTCTTCCTGAAAAAGCCATGGAAGAGTTGTTTGAACATTTTTCTATTAAAGAACACAAAAAAGGTACCACTCTTTTTGTCCAGGGAGAATCAAAGGTTGAAGATTTTTATGTAATCGTAAAGGGTTCTTTGGAAAGATATTTTGAAGGGAGCAAAGGAAAAGTACTTAGAGATAAGCTTGGGGAAGGCGATACTTACGGCGGTATGTCGATTCTTATGAATGATTCTGTCTCTGTAATAACACTGAGAGTTGCAGAGGATTCGATTTTTTACACTTTGCCTGCGGACAAATTTCTTGATTTATGTTCCAGGTTTGATCACTTCAAAGAATTTTATACAAATACATTTGGTAAGTGGATGCAACGCAAATCCTATGCAGGAATCCTGGCACGGCAAACAAGTAAAGAGCACGCCTCGCCTTTTTTCAGCCAGCCGGTATCAGCTATATTTAAGCCAAATCTGGTGTCTTGCTCCCATGAAAGCACAATTAAGCAGGCCGCCCAAAAAATGACAAAAAATAAAATCAGCTCTATTTTTATCAGAGACGAGAACAAAAAAATTAATGGAATTGTTACAGACAGTGATTTAAGAGAAAGAGTTGTAACCAAAGGATATGACATATCACGTCCGGTTTCAGAAATTATGTCAGGCTCACTTGTATCCGTAGATGCAGAATCACAGGTTTTTGAAGCATGCCTGATATTAATGAAAAAGAGCCTGAATCACCTTCCTGTACGCAATAAAACAGGCAAAATTACAGGTGTACTTACTCAGAATGATTTTTTAGATGCCCAGGGGAAATCTCCATATCTTATAATAAAAGAGATTAATTCTGCCACACAATTTGAACAGCTTGAAAATATTCATAGCAGGCTTCCTGGAATGTTGCTTGATTCAATCAAAAATGGAGTTAATACACAAAATTTAACAAAACTTATAACTGCTTTTTCCGATGCAATTTTAGATAAAATTATCAGGTTTGCCATTGACAAGACAGGCAAGCCGCCATGCAGATTTGCTTTTATGATTATGGGGAGTGAAGGACGAGCTGAACAAACGTTAAAAACAGATCAGGATAATGCAATTGTCTATGAAGATATAGAGGACAAAAAGTTACAAAGTAAAGCACAATCCTATTTTAAGGAGTTGTCCACTCTCATCTGTACATGGCTTGATAAAGCAGGATTTGACTTTTGTGAAGGGGAAAATATGGCCATGAATCCCAAATGGTGCCAGCCCCTTTCTGTATGGAAAAAATATTTTTTCAAATGGATTCACACAGCAGATCTTGAGGATCTTCTCCATTCGAGTATTTTTTTTGATTTCAAAGGCGCATGGGGAGATACCTATTTAACTGACAAGCTTCATGCTTATCTTTTTAACTCATTAAAAAACTGGCCTGGTTTTTTCAGACATTTAACGGAAAATGCTTTATATGTTAAACCTCCCATGGGATTTTTCAGAAATTTTGTTGTTCACTCAAAAGGTGAGCATAAAGATTCCTTTGATCTTAAAATGGCAATACTTCCCATAATTGACTGTGCAAGAATTTATGCCTTGAAACATGGGATCAAAGAAGCAAATACTTTATCAAGACTGTTCAGGCTCTATACAAAAGATATTTTAACAACAGAAGAATATAATGATATAACCCAATCATATAACTACCTGATGAATTTAAGATTTGTAAAACAAGTTACCACTATTATAGATGAAGGGAAAAAACCTAATAATTATATTAACCCTAAAAACCTGTCACGCATTGATCAGACAATGCTCAAAGAGATTTTTAAAAGAATTGAAAATTTTCAACAAAAAACCAATGTTGAGTTTATCGGCATGACATAGTAAACTAAACATATGGACAATACTCTGAAAAAAATTCTTATAGTTGATGATGAGCTTGATATCCTTGAGACTTTAGAAGAACTCCTTGATACTTTTAAAGTTGACACAGCTTCAACCTTTGAAGATGCAGTAACATATCTTAAAAACAATACTTATGACGTAGCTATCCTTGATATAATGGGTGTCAGAGGGTATGACCTGCTTGAAGTAACGGGCAAATTAGACATCCCTACTCTAATGTTTACAGCCCATGCATTAAGCCCTGCCAATCTTAAAAAATCTATTAAACTTGGAGCCGATGCCTATATCCCCAAAGATAAGCTTTTGGACATAACTCTTTATATAGAAGATGTTTTAGCTGCAAGGCAAAAGAAGATAAGCAACAATCCCTCCTGGTTTTCCAGCCTCACGCCCTTTTTTAACAAACTTTTTGGGAAAGAATGGCAGGACCCTGAGAAGGAATTCTGGGATGAGTTTGATAAAAAATCTCAAACCAACACATAATATATTTTGATATATTGGC
>JAGLLQ010000111.1 GCA_023140455.1 Desulfobacteraceae bacterium
AACATTTATTTTTAGCGGGAAAGCTGCTCCTGGGTATTTTACTGCAAAATTGGTTATTAAACTGATCCACAGTATCGCAGATATCATTAATAATGACATAGACGTAAATGAATGGATTAATGTTATTTTTATTCCCGACTATAAGGTTTCGCTTGCTGAAAAAATAATTCCTGCAGCAGATATAAGTGAGCAAATTTCAACAGCAGGCATGGAAGCTTCAGGCACAGGGAATATGAAATTTGCAATGAATGGTGCTATTACAATTGGCACATTGGATGGTGCAAATATTGAAATATATCAAGAGGTTGGCGAACCTAATATGTATATATTCGGACTTGATGTTAAAGGTGTTGAAAACAAAAGAAAAAATTATAACCCGAAACAATATTTGCAAATGGTTCAAGAACTCAGAAGGGTTATGGATACGCTTAAATCAGATCTTTTTTGTAGAAATGAACCTGGTATTTTTAAACCAATATATGATAATTTAGTTGAGCACGGTGATTACTATCTTCACCTGGCTGACTTTAAATCATATATTGAAGCTCAGGCAAATATTTCGAAAGATTTTTCTTTCCGGGTCGATTGGGCAGTTAAATCACTTATCAATATTTCCAGGACAGCAAAGTTTTCAAGTGACAGGACAATAAGAGAATATGCAGGTGATATCTGGGGTATTGAGCCTTCTAGATAAGTTTCAGTAAATCATTTTAAAATTCCCTTGTTATTTTTAGAAAATTACTGTATTAAAAGGTGCATTAAAAAATGAATTATATTCAAAAGATGAAGAGGATGATATGGGAATTCAAGACCGGAAAAAAAGAGAAAAAGGATTGAGACGGTTTCAGATACTTGAGGCAGCCAAAGTTGTTTTTTCCTCAAAAGGATATAATGCTGCAACAATGGAAGAAATTGCAGATGTTGCTGAATTGAGCCCGGGTACTTTATATATATATTTTAAAAATAAAGAGGAACTGCACACTTTCCTTTCTATTGATATATTGAAGCATATCGCTGAAGAAGTTGAGAACGTGGCACAAAACACTGCCTCTTCTGAAGAGAAACTGGATAATGTACGTGATGTTTTTATTGAAGTTTATGAAAATGATCCAATGATTTTGATAAGCCTTTTTCATCTTCAAGCAGGTGAGACTTTAAAAAATTTATCCGACGAAGTCCTTATGATGTTGAAACAGACATCAAGCAAAGCTCTTAGTGCTATTACATCTATAGTTAATGAGGGTATTGAAGAGGGGGTTTTCGTTAATGACCATCCTGTTGCTTTAGCTGATGTTATCTGGTCAATTTTCTCCGGTGTAGTCCTTTGGGTTGATAGTAAGCGAGTGCTTAATGATCAGAAAGATTTCGTAAAATCAACTTTAACAACTGCTTTCAACATTGCTAAAAGAGGTTTGAAAAAAAGCTGATTTTATTATTTGCATAATCGGTGAATTGTTTGAGCATGCCATTCGCCTCTTCCTGAGAATGTGGGTATCTTTTTCTCTTTAAGGTAAGAAGCAATAGTAGCAAATGTTGCCCTTTCTTTCCGCATTGTTTTTATAATGTCCAGCACTTCATCTTTTGTATATCTTGTACCGGAAGCATAACTTGTAGTGACTGTGGGTTCTCCCTGCATGGCGGTTGTAACAGCATTACCAGTTAAAAAGTCATCTAAATTTTTTATAAGAGATGTGATTGTATTATTTTTTTTAATTTCTGATTCAGCAAGTGTTTCCTGAATTTCTACAGATCTTTCTATATTTGCAGCAATTGTTGATATGTTTTCACTGGTCAATGGTGCAAATTCGGCAAGAGTCCTTGTGAGCTCGTCATTTGGCGGCATGTGATTAAAATTGGCATCACGTCTGTCTTTTATTTGTCGGCGCTCAGATTTCTGGCTGTAATAGCTATCCATGGATTTTCTGGTTTTGGAGCTTTTTTGTTTAGAAGATCGCAGGCTTTTTAGAAAATCACTCATGATAAAATCCCCTTCCTATAAAAATAAAATTGCCAATACGCTAGGAGCTGATTATTCAGCTGGTACTTTATGTGCGAAATAATTGGAATCCCTTTAACGAATAATAAATCAATTGAAATGATAAGTCAAGTACGAAAAATCAATTTGACGAAATTAATAGTTATTTTTGGACAAGCTGTGTAATCTCTTTCTTGATAGCAAAATAGATTTCTTCATCACTGCCATAAATATCAACAACATCTTTGTGGTTGATAAGCTTTTCAATGACAAAAGCAGCAACATACAGGCTTGCGATATTAGGGTTTGATACGAGTCCTCTTAAAGGCGCAACCTGATAGTCAATATCAAAATCTTCTGCTGTACATAATGCTGTGAGGCATTTTCCAAGTTGTTCCTGAATTGAGTTTTTGCTGACAGTTTCAATGAGACCTTGTTCAATTAGTTTCCCGGCAAGTTTGTTGCTAAAGGTGTCAGTATTCTCTCTTATGGAATTGATAATTTGGATTCGCTCTCGTTCTTTTGAAGATTCAATTTTAGAGAGAAGTTTTGTTTCTCTGTCTCCGACCCGAAATATTTTGCCCATATGTATGTCCTTAAATAATCACTATTAACGTAACTATATACAATACATCAGAAATGTGTCAGTTGGCAAGATAAATTTTAAATATCCTCAATAATAATTTGAGGTGAGTTGCTTTTAAATTTATTTTCTTTGATTTTAAATGCAATTTTTTTAAAAAAATTGGGCATGCTTTCCAAATTCTGAACATTAAATTGAAGAGCTTCAATCCCCTTTTTAAGATCATTATTGCTTTTTAACTTGTCGGCATCAACAAGAATCATTTTTCTATGGTTTGTACCAATAATTGTGGATGAAGCAACTTTTACATTATTACATGAAAATAGAGGTTCAGGGTTTTCTGTTCCAAAAGGTCGCAGACGGCTTATTCCTTTGGCAAGTTCAAAAGTTATTTCATCTAGTGAAATTGCAAGTTCAATTGTAACTGATTTTTTAAAATCATCCATGGAAAAGTTTGACTCCATATAGTTTTCCATGCTTTCTTTGAATTGCTCAATATTATTTTTTTTGACTGTAACACCGGCTGCCATGGAATGCCCGCCAAATCTTTCAAGCAGATGGGAGTGCTGTGAAAGAATATCATGGATGTTTATCGATGCTATGCTTCGGCATGATCCTACAAACGGATCGTTCAATGAACTGATTAAAATAGTAGGCTTTGAATATTTTCTGGCAAGTCTGGAAGCTGCTATCCCAAGCACTGCTGAGTGCCAGTTTTTATCCCATAATATCAAGATTTTTTTATCCAGGAGTTTTTTGTTTTTTTCAATTTTATTGTTTATGTCAACAACAATTTCATGTTCAATTTTTTGTCTTTTTTTATTAAGATTGTCAAGAATTGTACTGGTTTTAAGTGATAATACTCTTTGTTTTGAAGTTAGGTGATCAACACATATTCTCGCGTGAGAAAGCCTTCCTGCTGCATTGATCCGTGGAATGAGCCTGAAGCCTATATCATCTGAATCCATGTTTTTAATTCGAATTCTGCTGACATCAGCAAGTGTTTTAAGTCCGATTCTTTTGCCTTTTCTGATCACATTAAGTCCATGTATACTGAGGATTCTATTCTCCTCTTTTAAGGGTACCATATCTCCTATTGTTCCTAAAGCAACAAGATCACAATAATCAAGCAGGTTGGGTTCTTCAATTGAACCCCAGAAGTCCATGGTGCGTAAGTGTTTTCTCAATGCCATTAAAAGATAAAATGCAACACCGACACCTGCCAGGTGATTCAAACGTGAATTGCAATCTTTTCTTTTAGGGTTGATTATTGCTATACAGGCAGGCATTGGTTCAGCAATTTCATGATGATCAGTTATTATTACATCAATATCTTCAATTTTTGCTGCTTCAATTGCTTCGTGGTTGCTTGAACCGCAATCCACAGTAACTATTAAGTCAATATTCTGTTCAACAGCCATTTTAATATGCATTTTATGCATTCCATAGCCTTCATTAATTCTGTGGGGAATATACCATGAAACATCAGCATCGATATAATTTAGGAAATCCACGAGAAGTGAAGTTGATGTTACTCCATCGGCATCAAAATCACCAAAAATAAGAATTTTTTCTTTGTTTTTTATAGCTGTCCACAAACGCTCAACAGCTTTTCCCATATCTTTTAATAAAAAAGGATCTTTGAGGTTTGAAAGATTTGGGTTTAAAAAAAGTTCAGCCTGCTCAATTGTTCTAATCCCTCTGTTCACAAGGATGGTCGCAACAATAATATTTAAATTAAACTTTGAGCTAAGTTCATTTATTATCTTTGTATCAGTATTATCTTTTTTATATATCCATTCTGTTTCCATTGGTTTCCTCAAGGTTGTTCTTATATCTTCATTGGTTCTCAAGTCGAGCTTGTTGAGCGTAATATGCAGCGCCTGTTCCAGAATCAGTAAGCCGTGCTTTAATAAGAGCGTTTACACCGCCCCTATTTAGCATCCAGTCACCTTTGCGGTAAATGATTACATCAGGGTGTAAACTTTTATCAAATTTTATTTTAACTTCCAGTTTTCCAATACATGTAACTAATAAAATTGTTTTATTAAGGTCAACATCCTTAATATGTTCTGTATCAGGATTTATAGTAATAACAGGTAAAGATCCCTGTTCTTCAGGTAGAATTTGAGAGTGGATAAAATCTTTATTAATTAAACTTAGAAGACTCATGGGGAAAAGAGGATCTTTTTCAGGTTCTTTGGTTAAAGTGTTAATAAGAGAGAACAGGCCTGTCTCATGTTCAGTACCATTATTAAATGCAGGATCATGCTTTCCTGCAAAGGCAAAACCATTGTTTTTAAATGTATCATATGACATCCCTGTATTGGACTCAGGAAAGCTTAATTTAAAGCAGTCTTCTCTTTCAGGGAATATAAATTCTGTATTTAGTCGCAGGTTCAATTCTTTTACAATCTGGAAATCAGATTTACATTCACCAGGTGGTGAGAAAGCTTTTTTTGCATATTGCAGGTAGTCGTGCATAAAGGAACCAACCACTTCATCTTCTTCCCACATGAGAGTGCAGGGTAGAATCAGGTCAGCAGTTGCTGCTGTGTCATTCATAAACGCATCAACAACTATAGTGAAGTTAATATTTTTTAATGTTTTAGAAAGATGTCTGCTGTCAGGCGCCTGATTAACAATATTGCTGCAATTTACCCAGACCGTTTCAATTTTTGGGCTTAGTCGTTCGATTTCATCTGCTAAGATTGGTCTTAAAAGAGAGCTTTTGGGTTTATGATTTATCCAGTCAAGTTTAAGATTTCTTAATGATGATATGCTGAAATACACTCCTGCTCCCTCATATCCGACATTACCGCTCAGCCATGATAAGGCATTAATATGTCTTACTGTTTCCATGCCGAAAAGGTATCTTTGAACCCCCCAGCCAATAATTGTACTGACTTTATTCTTTGAATATATTGAAGCAAGGAATTTGATATCTTCGATTGATACGCCGCATTGTCCCGAGAGGAAAGTAAGAGAAGATTGATTAACAAGATTAAAATATTTTTTTTTACCTGTGCATCTTTCTATATATGATTGGTCAAGATTATTGTTTTCAATCAGGCATTTTGTAATTGCAAGTGCAAGAAATCGATCAGTACCTGGGTTTATTCTTAATAATTTGTCAGCATACTTGCCATAATCACCACCGCCAGGCCAAATTGAAGTAACATGGATATTTTTTTTCCGGGCGGACCGGATAATTTGACTGAGATGTATGGAGGAAGAGAAAAAATCTTTACCGAAATTTATAATATGTGAAGAATTAAGAATATCATCAATATTATTGTGATCAAGGGCACCGAAATCCTTTATACATGCTTGAATCCCAGTTATATCACATAATGACCCATGAGTTTTTGTACATCCCAAAAAAGTAAAAAAATTGTCTGTTACTTCTTTTGTGACACCTCTTGCCCCATGGTCCTGTATGTGCAGCATTTTTTTTGGATTGTTTTTAAGAGTAGCAGTGATTTTTTCAGAGCATATATCCAATGCTTCATCCCAGGAAATTTTTTTAAAACCCTTTCCTGATTTTAAAATGGGGCTTGTAATTCGGTTGGGGCTCTTAAGTCTGTTTATATGGTTTTTGACTTTTCTACATGTAAACCCCTTGGTGATAGGATGGTCAGGGTTCCCCATGATTTTTGGTTTCCCAGATTTTTTATCAATTATTATGGAGCAGCAATCAGGGCAATCTTTTGTACATGCAGTAAGCATATCAGGTTAAACTTTTTATTGGTTCAATGGTTTAGAATTAATTATGTAATTCTTAAAGCAAGCATATCATTTTTTTAAATAATTATATATAAATTTAGCTGACAAAGGAACCCCAGGGAAAGCAATAACAAACCCCGGGGTAAACTAGAAAGAAGGTTTGATTCAGACTTAAATAATTAAGCCTGAATCAAAATCTTTCATAATAAAAAATCTCTGTCAAGTATTTTTTACTTTCAAATATCATGGAAAATTGTTGTAAACTAAAAGAAGTATTTGAATAATACACCTGTTGAGTGGTATAGTTGCAACAATGAAAACAATACAGAAAAAATATCGCGTTGATAGGAAAAAAATAGGGTTTATTAAGTTCATTTTCGAGGCCTATGAGGGAGTAGCAGTCGTTTCTACTATTGATTCAAAAAAAAACTTAATAGTGCTCTCTATTGCCCCTGATCTGATGGAAGAATCTGATACTATTGTTAATGATTTGAAGAAGGATTTCTTGTTTGATGAAGTTTAAAGGGAAGGCATATATATATACAATTGGCTGCCAGATGAATGTTTATGATTCAGAAAAACTTTTATTTATTTTAATTTCTTTAGGATATGAAGAGACAAAAGTATTAGAAGAAGCTGATATTGTTGTATGTAACACTTGTACAATAAGGCATAAAGCTCAGGAAAAAGCATACAGTTTTTTAGGCAGGCTTGGGAAACTCAAAAAAAAGAATCCACATCTTATTTCAGTTATTGCTGGCTGTGTTGCTCAACAGGATGGTGAAAAAGCTTTAAAACGATTGCCCTTTATTGATATTGTTTTAGGTACCCAATCTTTTTCAAAGTTTGCTCAATTGATTGAAAAAGTAAGAGGTGGCAGATCAAATATTGTTGATATTGAATCAAGAGATACAATTTTTGAAGTAATGCCTGATAGCTCAAGTATTAATCAAAATGAAATCTCAAGGTTTGTCACAATAATGCAGGGGTGTGAAAATTTTTGCACATACTGTGTTGTTCCTTATGTCCGTGGAAAAGAGAAAAGCAGAAGCCCTGAAACTATTATCAAAGAGATTGAGTTGCTTGGAAAATCAGGTATAAAAGAGGTTACTCTTCTTGGACAGAATGTTAATTCATATGGGATCAAAGAGAATGATATCTCTTTTTCTGAGTTGTTAAAAAGAGTAAGTACAATTGATTCTATCAAACGGATAAGGTTTGCAACTTCCCATCCAAAAGACCTTTCTGATGAATTAATATATGCAATCAGAGATATCGAAAAAGTCTGCATGCATCTTCATCTGCCTGTACAATCAGGGTCTAATAGAATATTAAAAAGGATGAATCGCGGATATACTAAAGAAAATTATCTTGAGAAAATTTCAAAATTAAAAAAGGAATGTCCTGAAATAGCTATTTCAACTGACTTGATTACAGGATTCCCGTCTGAGACAAGAGAAGAATTTAAAGAAACATTAGATTTAATGAAGGCGGTTGAATTTGATGGTGTTTTTGCTTTTTCATACTCAGATAGACCCATTGCTCCTGCTGTGAAATTTGATGGCAAAATAGATGAAAAAGAAAAGCTCGCAAGGTTGAATGAGCTTTTTTCAGTGCAGGATTATTATACAGAAAAGAATAATACAAAGCTTATTGGAAAGATAGAATCTGTGCTGGTGGAAGGCAGGAGTAAGAAGAAAATGAAATCACCAGATGAGCTATTGGATAGAGATATAGATGGAAGAGAGAATACACAAAATGCAACCCAGATGATGGGAAGAACTGAGTCTAATAAAATTATTCATTTTTCATCTAATAATATTGAGCCGGGTAGGATTCTTGATGTTAAAATTGAACATGCTTATCCTCATTCATTATGGGGAACTTTTACAGGAGCTGATTAAAGGTATGAATAAAGTTAATTCAGGAAAAATTGGCAGAAATGATCCTTGTATATGCGGTAGTGGGAAGAAATATAAAAAATGCTGTATGAATATTGAAAAAGATAAAATAAGCCTAAAAGAGAAATATAGAAAGAAGTATAATATAATTTTGAAAGAGCCCCATCAAATAGAGGGCATAAAAAAAAGCGGGAAGCTTCTTTTGTCCATACTTGATAAAGTTGAGAAGATGATAAAACCCGGAATTACGACCAATATGATTAATGATCTTGTGCATGAAGAGCATGTAAGAGCCGGGGCTGTTCCTGCTCCGTTAAATTACAGAGGTTTCCCAAAAAGTGTCTGCACTTCTGTAAATGAGGTCATATGCCATGGAATTCCAGGGGATTTAATCTTGAAGGATGGAGATATTATCAATGTTGATGTTACTCCTATTCTGAACAATTATTATGCTGATGCAAGCAAGACATTTTTTGTAGGTACTCCAACTCAGGATGGTCTTAAAATTGTAAACATTGCCAGAGAATCATTAAAAAGAGGCATTAATATGGTAAAGCCCGGTGCAACTCTTGGAGATATAGGCTTTGCAATACAGGATTATGCTGAATCTTCTGGTTGTTCTGTTGTACGTGAATTTATTGGGCACGGAGTTGGTATTGAGTTCCACGAGCAACCCCAGGTTCTTCATTATGGAATCAGAGGTAATGGAATAAAGCTTGTTCCTGGCATGGTATTTACCATTGAACCCATGGTTAATCTTGGTGGTAAAGATCTTCAAGTTTTAGATGATAACTGGACAGCAGTTACAAATGATAAATCATTATCTGCTCAATTTGAACAGACCATACTTGTGACAGAAACCGGATATGAAAGTCTTACACCTTTTGAATTGTAAATAATTTTATGGCAAACTTAATAAGTTTAATATTCATGGTTTTATATTTATCTTTTTTTTGGCTATCCTCATTTTTGTTTTTTTTTGTTGCTTTGGCTATAAGGGTTTTAACTTTCCCTTTTGATAAAAAACTTATTGTATTAAACCTTTTTACATCATTTTGGGCATCCTGTTATCTTTGGTGTGTGCCTACATGGTCAATTAGAAAATATGGCATGGAAAAATTCAGTTTAAAGAAAAACTATATTGTTATTTCAAATCATCAATCACAGATAGATATTCTTCTTGCATTTAATCTTTTTCTTCCATTCAGATGGGTTTCTAAAAGAGAAGTATTTAATCTCCCTTTTCTTGGATGGAATATGCTTTTGAATAAATATGTTGGGATCAAAAGAGGTGATAAAGACAGCATTAAAAAAATGATGCAACAATGTGAGTCTATTTTAGAGCAAGGCTGCTCATTATTTTTTTTTCCCGAGGGAACAAGGTCAAGAACAGGGGAATTAAAACCCTTTAAACCAGGTGCATTTATTCTTGCAAAAAAAATGAAAGTCAATATTCTGCCTGTTATTATGCAGGGGACAAGTGATGTGCTTCCAAAGAACAGTCTCAGATTTGTTTGGAAAGGCAATATGAGTCTCAGAGTACTTGATGAAATAAGCTATAAAGAGTTTGAAGATAAGTCGCCAAAAGCAGCAGCAGAAATAGTACACGATCTGTTTATAAAAAATTTAAGAGAAAATTGATTTGTTGAGTATGATAAACAAAGGTGTTTGGTTTTTACTGCCTGCTTATCTTTTATGGGGACTCTCTCCGATATTCTGGAAGACTTTAGATCATGTTTTTCCATTTGAAATTGTGCTGCACAGAACTATCTGGTCATTTTTACTATTAATGAGTATAGTTTTGTGGCAGGGAAGAGTGAATGAGATAAGATCAATTTTTAAACAAAAAAAAATATTGTTAAGCCTTTTTTTAACCATGCTTATTCTTGGTTCAAACTGGTTTATTTTTATCTGGGCTGTGAATACCGATCAAATTCTTCAAACAAGTCTTGGTTATTATATAAATCCATTATTTTTTGTTTTCCTTGGTATGATTTTTTTACAGGAACACTTAAGAAAACTTCAAATACTTGCATTGATTATTGCAAGTACAGGTGTTTTATATTTTGCAATATCCATTGGCTCATTCCCATGGGTAGCCCTTGTACTCGCTATTTCTTTTGGAGTTTACGGGCTCGTACATAAGAGAATTGCAGTAGAAGCTTTGCCAGGGTTGTGTGTTGAAACAATGTTGCTTTCTGTACCGGTTGCAATATATCTTTTGTGGCAGAATATAAATGGGGATGGTGCTTTTTTAAATATAGATTTTAAGACTGACCTTCTTCTTGTCGGAACATGTGTTTTTACGGCATTCCCTTTGCTTTTTTTTACAGCGGGTGCAAGAATTACTAGTTTTTCAACTGTTGGTTTTATGCAGTATATAGCACCTTCTACCTCTTTTCTGCTAGCTATTTTTCTCTATAACGAACCGCTTTCTTTTGAAAAGCTTTTTACTTTTGTTATGATATGGATCGCTCTTTTATTTTATACCATTGACTTGGTAAGGCATCATAAACGTAACCATTAAGTTGGCATAACACCATTATTAAACGAGAATTAAGAGTGTTATTCTAAGTTTAGTTTTCAAGATTAGGAAACTTCGCGATAAAAATAAGAGTAATGAGCGGGACAAAAGATATGCAGAAAAGAACAATTTCAAGACCATAGATATCTGCAAGTTTTCCAATAAAAGGCGATATAGCACCACCCAGACCATAGGCAAATCCCATCATCAAACTTGAAACCATTGACCGGCTTTTGGGGGCAAGCTTTTGAGCCATAGCAACACCTAAGGGCAAGGATGCCAAAACTGAGAATCCTGCAAGGAAAGCACCTAAATAAACAAAATTCCCAGGAAGATAAAGATAGAGCAAAAGTGTAGGCAGCATAAGCGCGTGGGATACAAAAAATATTTTTTTGAAACCGATTTTGTCTGAGAAGTAACCTCCAATAAGTCCGCTTAAAGTTCCGGCAAAAATAAACATGGCAACGATAAAACCAATGGACATAAGCCCATGCCCGTTGTTTGAAAGATGTATGGGCATAAATGTTATGAAAGTCTGTCCTGTAACAGCTCTTAGGAACATTACAACCCAGATAAGAAAAATAGGTTTCATAACATCACCAAGGGTCTCTTTTATTGAGCCTATAAAGCCGGAGCTTTCAAGTTTTTCACTTATCGGAACAGGTATGGTTTTAAATAAGTATAAAAAGAGAACAAGTCCAAAGATCATTGTATAGGGCATTTTTGAAAGCCCGAATTTTGTAACATACCAGGCAATAAACACAGGACCTATTGCAAAGGCAAAGGTACCGCCGGTATTGAATATGGAAAGACTGAAACTTGCTTTTGGCCCGCTGTAAAGCGGGATCATTCCGGTTGTTGATGGATGAAACATTGAAGAACCAATGGAGCCAAGTGAAAGAACAATAATCAGAACAATGAAGTTTGGTGCAATCCCGGAAAGTGGTGTAAAGAAAAATACAAAAAATAGTCCGCAGAGAATGAAAAATCTGGTTTCATACCTATCAGCATAATAACCAATTAAGGGTTGGACTACAAAAGCCAGAAGGCGAACTATACCGGTCATAAGACCGACCTGGGCCAATGAGAGCGAGAGCTTGTCAACAAATTCAGGAATCAATGGTGTAATAAAAGAGGAGTACAAATCACCTGTAAAATGAACAAGCGTTAAAGCAAAAATAATTTTATAATTCATAAATTATTATGCTTTGTCTTTCAGCAATGAGATCTGTTTTTTATAATCATCTGCATTAAAGATATATGAACCTGCTACAAAGGATGTAGCACCGGCATTGGAGATATCATTGATTGTTTTTTCATTCACTCCGCCGTCAACCTGAATTATAAGGTCAGGATTCTTGTGTTCTTTCATGGATGTGAGTTTTTCAATCTTTTTAATGCTTGATTTTATAAACTTTTGTCCGCCAAATCCTGGGTTAACACTCATGACAACAATAAAATCAATTTCTTCCATTATCCATTCCACAGTTTCAATGGGAGTTGCTGGATTCAGCGCAACTCCTGCTTTTACATTCTCATTTTTAATCATCTGGATTGTTCTGTGGAGATGGGTGCATGCTTCTGCATGTACAGAAATAAGATCAGCTCCTGCTTTGATAAAATCAGGGATAATAAGATCAGGCTTTTCAATCATTAAATGAACATCTAAAGGTAAGTCTGTTGCCTTCTTTGATGCCTTAACAATTATTGGGCCGTAGGTTATGTTTGGTACAAATTGTCCATCCATTACATCTATATGGATCCAGTCAGCTCCGCCATCTTCCACAGCTTTTATTTCTTGTCCAAGAATTGTGAAATCAGCAGAAAGGATTGATGGTGCTACTATTGTCATTGTTCTTCTCCTGGGTTGTTCCCTGTTTTCCAGGGATTAATTAATTGGGTTTTAACAAGTTCATTATCAATATATATTTTAATTTTTGTTTTTATACCACCTGGAACCAGAGCATATATATTTTCTGAGCCTGGGGCATATTTATCTACAAGGTTGAATTCAGAGCCATAGAGATCTGCTGTGATTCTTACATGTTTTTTAAGAAATCCCGGTTCAAGGGAGTAATTTATTACTACAACGCTTTCCAGAACATCAGGATCTAAGAATTCCCCCTGTTTTTTTCTGTTAACAATAAGTGATATCTTTGTTTCCTTTGTTACAATACTTCCAGCTTCCGGAGTTTGGTTGATAATTACATTTTGAGGCAGAGTTATATAATTATCTGATCCAATGGATGAAATATTAATGCTTAAAGCACTGATTATGTTTTTTGCATCTTTAAGAGGGATAGAATAAAGATCAGGCATTGCATATCTTTGTAATTTTTTACCCTGGCTTATAAGGAGATTGATTTCTGAATTACGTTCCTGTTCAGTATATGCATCTGGATATTGAGTAATTATTTGATTTTTCGCAATATTGTTTGAATATGTCTTTGAAATAAAACCGGTTTTAAGTTCTTTAGCTTCAATTAAAATTTTTGCATCAGCTAAAAACATGTGCCTGAAGTCAGGTACGTTGACTTGTTTTTCTCCTTTTGAAATATAGATAACAACATCCCTGCCTTTTTTTATAACCGAACCTGGTTCAGGGTCTTGTGATATCACATGATACCTTGGACACGTTGTATTATATTCAGTGCCATATAGTTTGGGGTTTAAATTAAGTGCTGTGAGGGTTTCTAAAACATATATGATATTTTTCCCTTTCAGGTCTGGCAGAACAACTTCCTGTGAATCAGAAGCAACAAGAATCACGGCAATATATGTTCCTGCTGCTGTTGCAGCAAAGGCTGAAAGGAAAATCAAGAAATATTTAATCAATGGTTTCATTTTGTTTGATCTTATTTATTTTTTATTAACCGTGCCACAAAAAAACCATCCATAAAAGGAGCATGGGGAAAGCTTTTGAAAAAACCCTGATCAGTGAAAAAAGAGCTATCAAGAAATGGTACTTGATTTTCAAGACACTGGTTTTTCAGATTTTTATCAATTTTAAAATCATTGTTTTGTTTAAGAAAATCTTCAATTACATCTTCATTCTCTTCTTTCTCAGATGAACATACAGAAAAGAGAATGTTTCCTCCGGGTTTTACAAACTGCGCTGTTTTGGAAAGCAGCCTTTTTTGTTTGGAAGCATTTCTTTTAATGTCTTTATAAGTTTTATTCCATTTTGCATCAGGGTTTCGTCTTAGAACACCAAGCCCGGTGCAGGGAGCATCAACAAGTACTTTATCAAATGCTTTGTCAAAGGACTTATCGCTGTATTTTAGAATATCTGCCTGTTTTGTTTCAACAATATTTAAAGAGAGCCGTATGATTTCCTTTTCAAGGTTTAAAAGCCGTTTACCGCTTGTATCCGTGGCAACTATTCTGCCTTTATTTTGCATTAGCTGAGCTGCATGGGCAGTTTTTCCGCCATTGCCTGCACAGGCATCAAGTATTGTCTCACCAGGCAAAGGATTAAGTAGTATAGTAGTAATCTGGGCAGCCTGGTCCTGAACTTGGAATAAACCCTTTTTAAAACTTTGGAGTGTATGAATAGGTATAGAAGGGTTTGTAAATGATATTCCATCATCTGCATATTTGGTAAGACAGGCATTTTTAACATCATTTTCAATAAGTTTGAACAGATTGCTTCTGTCGGTTTTCAAGGTATTGGTTCTGATTGTAATGAAGGGGACACTGTTTATGGTATCACATAACTTTAAACATTCTTTAATCCCATATTGTTTTATCCATCTTTTTACAAGCCATAAAGGCATTGACTTATCAATAGATAAAAAGAGGGCAGGGTCGTTTGTTTTGTCAGGAAGTTTAACCTCGGAATAATTTTTAGAGGCTTTTCTTAAAACTGCATTGGTAAAATTTGCAGCACCCCTACCAGCCTCAGCTTTAACAATATTAACTGCTGTATTCACAGCAGCTGAGACAGGAATTTTATCCATGAACATTATCTGGAAGAGAGCTATCCTTAAAGCCCAGATAACTATGGAGTCAAGTTCTTCAATTTTTTTATTTGAGAATGGTTTAATGGTCCAGTCAAGCTTTGCCCTGAATCTTAAAGTTCCGAAAATGATAGAATTGGTAAGAGCTCTGTCTTTTTTTGAAAGCTTTTCAAGATTTTTGGAAAATTTATTAAGGCTTTGATCAAGCACAACTTTATTTGTTTCTGAATCAATCAGAATAGTAAGTGCAATATGGCGGGAATCAGGAGTCATGATCAGTTAATTTCATGCCTTTTGCAAGTTTATGGCCTCTTAAGAATTCTTCTGCCGTAAGACGTTTACCTGATTTACCCATGAGTTCAATTATATTAACCGTACCATTACTTGATGCAACATGTATCTCTCCATACTGGGATTCTGTTATTGTACCGGATAGTACTTTAGATCTAGTAGATTCATCAAAAGCCTGAGATTTTTTTAATCTGGTCGGTTCAGCTTTAAAAATTTTAAGTACTTTACCGTTAAGATATGTAAATGCTCCCGGCCATGGATTCATAGCGCGGATTTTGGCACATATTTTTTCGCTTGATTCTTCCCAGATAATTTTGCCATCTATTTTTTTCAGCATTGGTGCATATGTTGCTATTTCATGATTTTGAGGGGTTGGAGTTAAGGAGTCTTCTGATATTGCATCCAGAGTTGAGCAAATAAGCTCACCTCCCATGTCAGCAAGTTTGTCATGGAGAGTTTCAGCAGTTTCTTCTGGAGAAATATCTGTTTTTGCGGATAATAGCATGTCACCTGTATCAAGGGCTTCTCCCATAACCATTGTTGTTATCCCGGTTGTTTTATCTAAATTTGATATTGCTGCCTGGATTGGTGAAGAACCTCTATACAAAGGAAGAAGAGATGCATGTATGTTGACTGGATAGATGGTTGGTATATTAAGTACTTCTTTTGAAAGTTTTTGTCCAAAGGCTATAACAACAAACAGATCAGGGTTTAAAGAATTGATTTTTTCTATAACTGAAGGAGAATTGATATTTTGCGGTTGAATGATTTCAAGACCTAAACCTTGGGCAACTTTTTTTACAGGAGTAGGCATGGTTTTTCTGCCCCTGCCTTTAGGTCTGTCAGGCTGAGTTATCACAAGACTTATTTTGTGATCAGAATCGGCTAGTGCTTTAAGTGCCGGAACTGAGAAATCAGGGGTTCCCATGAAAATTATGTTGAATTTATTTTTCACTTTCTTTCACTTTTTTTGCAATCCTTTTTTTATACATCTTTTTTTTAAGCAGGCTGATTTTTTCAAAGAATAAAACTCCATCAAGATGATCAATTTCATGTTGCATAATAATAGCATTGATATCTTCAGCATTAAATTCAAGTTTTTTACCTTCAGAACTTATAGCTTTGATTGTTACTTTTTCATATCTTTTAACATTCGCTGTAAGGTCAGGGACACTTAAACATCCTTCATTTTCTGATACAATACTGCCTGTTTTATTGATAATTTCAGGATTAATAAGTGCTTTGAATTCTTTTTTCGGATGTTCTTCTTCCGGGTCTTGTGCTATGCCAGCCATGATGTCATAAACAATAATTCTTTTATTTATGCCGATTTGTGGGGCCGCAAGCCCGACTCCAGGGGCCGCAAACATGGTTTCTCCCATGTCCTTTATTAAGGATAAAATTTTTTCATCAATAATTTCAACTGGCTCTGAAGGCTGCAATAAAGACTTTTCAGGATATTTAAGAATTTTGAGAATGGTCATTACCTGATGACTCCTTTGAATAATTCTTTTGCCTTTTCAATATCTTTTTTTATTTGATTAGAAAGTTCTTTGATATTAGAAAATTTTTTTTCATCCCGCAGGCGTTCTATTATGTTTACACGAATTCTTGTATCATAAATATCAGAAGAAAAGCCATCAAGGATATGGACTTCTATGGTGAACATATGGTCATCAAACGTTGGACTGTATCCAATATTTGCAACGCCTTTAAAAATGCCTTCAGTGCATTCAACCTCTACTGCATAAACGCCAAATTTTGGACATAACTCGTCATGCAGTTTAATATTAGCTGTTGGGAAACCAAGCTGGCTTCCTCCCCGATTACGCCCCTTAATGACCTTTCCTCTAATCTGATAAAATCTCCCAAGGTATTTTGGTATATCTTTAACTCTCCCGTCCATAACCAGATTACGTATCCTGGTACTGCTTATTCTTTCATTGCCGGTTTCAGTGTCATTGATCCAGTCAGGCACAAATACTGAAAAGCCAGCTTTCTCACCTTCTTTTTTTAATAAGGATATATTGCCCTCACGGTTTTTTCCAAACAAGTAATCAGGACCTACTATTACGACCTTCATCCCAAGTTTGGCAATGAGGAAATCGTGAATAAATTCCAATGGAGGTGTACCGGCAAATTTTTTTGTAAATGGAAGACAGAGTAGATAATCAACTTTTGCAAGTTGAATAAGTTCAATTTTTTGATCCCGCCTGGTAATCAGAGGAGGACCTGATTTTCCCAAAGCCCTCAAAGGATGTGGATCAAATGTCATAACAATTGATATCCCATTGATTTCATCTGCTTTTTCTATGACCTGGTGAAAAAGAGCTTGATGCCCTTTATGTACTCCATCAAAATTTCCAATGG
>JAGLLQ010000112.1 GCA_023140455.1 Desulfobacteraceae bacterium
ATGGCTGATCATACATGCCCGATATGGGTTGGATATTTACTTGCAAGCCCGTTAAGAAAACTTATTGAAAACCCTGACAAAATCCTGAAGCCCCATGTTAAAGAAGGCATGACAGTGCTTGATGTCGGCAGTGCCATGGGGTTTTTCAGCCTTCCTCTTGCAAAGATAGTCAACTCAGCAGGAAAGATTATCTGTGTTGACCTGCAACAAAAAATGCTTGATGCTCTGATTAAGCGTGCTACCAAAGCCGGGGTTGCACAAAGCATTGAAACAAGGCTTGCATCAGAGGACAATCTTAATATTGACGCACTCAAAGGCACAATAGATGTTGCTCTTGCATTTCACATAGTACATGAAGTCAATAACCCTGAATCTTTTTTTACTGAAATATTTGAAGCGCTTAAAAGCAACGGTAAACTCTTGTTCTCTGAGCCTGCAGGCCATGTTACTAAAGATGATTTTAAGAAATCATTAAACCTTGCAGAAACAATAGGCTTTAAAGTAAATCAACCCACTGGAGTAAGCAGGTCTCGATTTGCAATCCTTGAAAAAAAATGATTGTTCAGGAGCTAAACTGAGTTAATTTTTTTTCAATAAAAACTAAAGGAAATTATTTTTTTCTTGAGAATATCCTGAATAAATCTTATAAGGTATATCTAATTTAATAAAAAAATGATCAAAAGAAATAATTTGATCGAAACGATGAAATAAAACAGATAGAAATTAGGAGGTATTATGTCAACTTTAGTTTTTGGTCACAAAAATCCTGACTCAGATACTGTTTGTGCAGCAATTGCCCTTGCAGATCTCAAAAAGAAACTTGGTGAGGATATTACGGCTGTCATTCCAGGAGCACTCAATCCTGAATCAACTTTTATTCTTAACAGATTCAGTGTCAACACTCCAGAAGTTGTTACTTCTGTTGCCGGTAAAGATGTTTATCTTGTTGATCATTCTGATCTTACACAGAGCCCTGATGATCTTGGCGATGCCAATATTCTCGGTATTGTTGATCATCATAAATTAGGCGATGTAACAACAAGCCAGCCACTTGAATGCTGGATATGGCCTGTGGGATGTACTTGTACAATTATTACTGAAATGTACAACTATTTTAATGTTGAAATCCCAAAAGATATTGCCGGGATTATGCTATGTGCAATCCTCAGTGATACTGTAATTTTCAAATCATCTACATGTACAGATAAAGACACTGCAGCATGCAAAAAACTTGCTGAAATTGCAGGTGAAGGTGACTTACAGGCACTTGGAATTGAAATGTTCAAAGTTAAATCTGCTGTTGAAGGCACACCTATGCGTGAACTTGTTGAACGTGATTATAAAGATTTTAACATGAGTGGCAAAGGTGTTGGAATTGGTCAGCTTGAACTTGTTGACCTTTCAATCGTTGATGCCATTAAAGATGATCTTGCAAAAGATATTTCAAAACTTAAAGAAGAAAAAGGTCATCACAGTGTATTTCTAATGCTTACAGACATCATGAAAGAAGGCACTGAACTGCTAGTGGCTTCTGATGATGATTCAGTTGTTTCAAAAGCATTTGACGGCGCAAAAGTTGAAAACGGAAAAGTTTGGCTTGACAACGTTATGAGTCGTAAAAAAGAAATGGTTCCAAATTTCGAAAAAGCTTTTAAGTAAAAATTAAATCAAAAAAGCACAGGACTTAACCCATAAAGTCTTAGTCCTGTGCTTTCAATTTCTCCACACTTTATATTTTTTACCAATCAATTCTTTAATTAACGCTTAAATAAAGGAGTTAATCATTGTTGGTCAGAACATATTAAGTCCTCCATCCTCATGGGTAGATACATACGGTGACTATCTTTATTCATTTGCGCTGTACAGAGTTCAGGATGATTCAATCGCTCAGGATCTTGTCCAGGATGCCCTGACAGGAGCTTTAAAATCAAAAAATAACTTTAAGGGACAATCCACAGAAAAAACCTGGTTAACAAGTATTTTAAAACATAAAATTATTGATTTTTTCCGAAAAAAATATAGTGAGCCTGTCCTTGAAGATATTGATTTAGACTCCACCACATTGGACGATCGTTTTGACGCCAGGGGGAAATGGAAAACCGGACCTGCACAATGGGCATCTAACCCTGAACAACTCCTTGAACAAAAATCTTTTTTAGATATGGTAAAAAAATGTCTTCGGGAACTTCCAAAAAAACAAGCTAAGGCACTGGCTCTAAGATATCTGGAGGAAGAAGACTCGAAGAAGAACTGTAAGGTTTTAAATATCAGCACGACTAACTATTGGGTGATCCTCCATAGGGCTCGCTCCTTGATGCAAAAATGCATAGAAATTAACTGGCTTAAAAAAAGAAAATAAAATGATCAATCATTGGATGTTTAAGTGTAAAGATGTATCCTATTTAATTTCCAGATCAATGGATCAAAAACTTCCTTTGCGAATCAGGCTTGGTATTAAATTTCACCTTATGATGTGTGATTTGTGCCTAAGATATAAAGAGCACTTAACATTAATCCACAAATCAATTTTAAAATTAGAAACTGACAAAGAAAAGAATTTCCCTATCACTCCCCTCCCAGAGCAAGCAAAAGAAAAAATTAAAAAACAACTTAAAAATAATTAATATTTTGTAAGGTTTTTCAAATCCTGCCGACAGAACTCCTAAAGCGCCAGTTAAGTATGCTCAATATTTGACTATGGCTAAAACCAAAACTTTTCTAATTTTTAATTAAAAGGAGTTATTATGGTACATGGTAAAAAAATGACAGGGTTTTTTATTCTTTGTATTTTGATTATTATGAGTACCTCAGCAATGGCAAAGATGCCGAGAGCAGAGCCTGCAGATCTCTGGGAGTATATTACAAAGACCTCTCCTTATACCCAATGGAAATTCTGGGATGACCACAAAGGGATGATTGAAGGAAGAGAGCCCCATGGGTCTCTTCACAAGGTATACGTAAATGATAAGGCCTATAATTCATCGCAAATCCCCCTTGAATATGGTTCAATTCAAGTAAAAGAAAATTATAATAAGGCAGAAAAACTAATGGCCATTACGGTCATGTATAAAATCAAGGGATATAATCCTTCAGATGGCGACTGGTTCTGGGTTAAATACTCTCCAAATGGCATGGCAAAGCCGTATGGAAAGCCAAATGGATGCATAGGTTGCCATGGAGTACAAGCAGACAATGATTTTGTCATTGTCCATGATTTCAAATAGGAATATTCAACAGCCTG
>JAGLLQ010000113.1 GCA_023140455.1 Desulfobacteraceae bacterium
ATGCAGACTTTTTAACCGGTATTACAACCAGTGGAACCCCTCACCTTGGAAATTTTGTAGGTGCAATTCGACCGGCAGTACAAACAAGCAGAGATAAAAACCTTGTATCATATTATTTTCTTGCTGATTTTCATTCCCTTATTAAATGTCAGGATCCTGAGCGTGTCAGAAGATCAACACTTGAAATAGCTGCTGCCTGGATAGCCCTGGGGCTGGATACTGATAATTGTGTTTTTTACAGACAATCTGACATACCTGAAATACCTGAACTGACATGGATTTTGACCTGCATTACCTCCAAAGGGTTAATGAATCGCGCCCATGCATATAAAGCAAGTGTTGATGAAAATAAAAATGCAGATAAGAAAGACTTAGATAAAAACATTTCAATGGGGCTTTTCAGTTATCCTATACTGATGGCTGCTGACATTTTAATGTTTAACGCAAAAAAGGTTCCTGTGGGCAAAGATCAGATTCAGCACCTGGAAATGACTAGGGATATTGCTGCAAAATTTAATAACCAGTATGGAGAACTTTTCACATTCCCCCAGGTTGTAGTTGATGAATCAAGTTCTGTACTGGCAGGTCTTGACGGAAGAAAGATGAGCAAAAGCTACAATAATACAATCCCTCTTTTTGATACTGAAAAACGCCTGAGAAAACTTATCATGAAAATTAAGACCAACTCTCAGGAGCCCGATGAACCCAAGGATTATAAAACATGTACCTTGTTTTCAATATATGAAGCCTTTGCGTCTGCAAACGAAATAAACGCCATGAAAGATAGATATGCCAGCGGCATTGCCTGGGGCAAAATGAAACAGGAGCTTTTTGAATATATTAATGACACCCTGAAAGAGCCAAGAATCAAATATAACAAGCTTATCAATTCACCTGAAGATATTGAAAATATTCTTAAAAAAGGAAAGGATAAAGCAAGGGAATATTCAGTTCCATTTCTTGCAGAAATTAGAAAAGCTGCTGGTATCCAATCACTTGTATAACAGCTGAATCTCTTCTTTTGTAAGGAACCTCCAGTCTCCCTGTTTCAAGTTACCAAGCTTTATATTTGAAACTCGTATTCTTTTGAGGTTCTTTACCCTGTTCCCGACCTTTTCCACCATTTTTCTTATCTGACGATTCCTTCCCTGCTTTAATATTATTTTAAAACGAAGTTTTGACAATCTTTTAATTTTTGATTTTCGTGTTTTTTCTCCATCAATATAAATCCCCTGTTCCATTCTCTTTAAAGCATCATCGGAAATACTTTCATAGATTTTTACATCATATTCCTTTTCATGATCAAAGGAAGGATGGGAAAGTTTATTGTGCAGCTCACCATCATCAGTTAACAGGATCAGGCCTTCAGAATCTTTATCAAGCCGGCCGACAGGGTAGATGCGTTCTTTAATGTCAACCAGGTCAAGAATAATTCTTTCTTTTCCATGTGCACATGAAGAGATAAAACCCACAGGTTTATTTAATGCAATATAGATATTGTCTCTTTTTAGATTAAGAACAATCTCTTTGTTATCAAATAAGACTTTATCTTTACCAGGATCAACTTTAATTCCCTGTTCAGTAATAATTTTATTATTAATCTTTACCCTGCCTTTCTGTATAAATTCTTCTGCTTTTCTTCTGGAGCAGATACCGGCATTGGCAAGATATTTTTGCAACCTCATTGTCATGATCTGTAATCTGCATTAATTGTTACATACTCCTGGGAGAAATCACAGAATAGAAAATAATCTTCAAATTCACCTATATTGAGGTTAAGAGTTATATCATATTCATCATTCTTCAAGACTGTATTTGCTCTTATTTCAGCATCTTTTCCGTTCCACTTGCCTTTGTCGACTATTACTACATCATCAAACCGGAGGTCAATTCTATCCATGATTACTTCAGCACCTGACCTTCCGGCAGCGGCAACTATCCTGCCCCAATTCGGATCTTCACCAAATAATGCTGTTTTAACAAGGTTAGAATTTGCAATGGTTTGAGCTGCTGTAAAAGCATCTTCAGGACTTTGAGCTCCTTTGACGATAATTTTTGCAAGCTTTGTAGCACCTTCTCCATCTTTAACAATTTTTCTTGAAAGCTCAAAGAGTACTTCATCCAGGCTCTTTTGGAACTGACTAATATCGTCTTCGCTATCCACTATAGCTTGTGACAAACCATTTGCCAGACATAATACTGTGTCATTGGTGCTTGTATCTCCATCAATTGAAATTCGATTAAAAGAACAGTCACAGGATTTTTGTAAAACAGGTTGTAAAACAGAAGATGAAATATTTAAATCAGTACAAACAAAAGCTAACATCGTTGCCATATCAGGCTTTATCATTCCTGACCCTTTTGCAATACCTGCAATGGAAAATTCTTTATCGTTAATAATACATTTCTTAATTACAGTTTTTATTGTTGTATCAGTAGTTAGAATTGCTTTTGCAAAATCATCAATATCCCCAGAATCAACATCTTGAATCAATAAAGGGATACCTTTTTCAAATTTCTCCATGGGAAGAGGTAATCCAATAACGCCGGTAGAAGATACTATTACAAATTCATCCGGTATGCCCAATGCCTTTGCAACAAGATTTGAGGATTGGATTGCATCTTTTAATCCTTTTTCACCTGTAAAACAATTTGCATTCCCGCTATTTACAAGAACAGCTTGGCAGATCCCATGTTTTAATCTGTCTTTACCTAAAACAACCGGTGCTGCAATAATTTTATTCTTTGTGAAAACTGCAGCCAGTGAAGCGGGCTTTTCTGAAAAAATAATACCAAGATCTGCTTGATTATCAGGTTTAATCCCAGCATTTATGCCGTGGAATTTAAATCCTTTCATCTTAATTACTCCTATTTTTTTCCTGAATTTTACTATTAGTAACAAAACAATTTACCACAACTTCCTCAAAAAAACATCACAATTTCTTGTCTGATTCCTTATTTGGCAACACTATAATTTCATTTTAATATACCTTGCTTGAATTTTTAATGGCATTATTTGTATTTTCGTAGTAATAATATAAGGATGTATAGGACACAAAACCTAATGATTATAAAAAATAATTATAAATTAAATGTTTGAACCTAAAAAATTCGGAAAATATTTACTTATTGATAAAATTGCAGCCGGCGGTTTAGCTGAACTTTTTCAGAGTAAGGTTACAGGTGCTCAGGGCTTTGAAAAATTGATTGCTATAAAGACTATCCTTCCTCATCTTGCCCAGGAAAATGAACTTATAAGCTGTTTTATAGATGAAGCAAAACTTGCAGCATTACTTAACCATCAGAATATTGTCCAGATTTATGATTTTGGAGATTTTGAAGGTACTTTTTATATTGCCATGCAGTATCTTTTTGGAAAAGACCTTCGAAGAGTATTAGATAGAGCAAAAGAAAAAAAACTTTCTTTAGACCTTGGATATAGTCTTTATATAA
>JAGLLQ010000114.1 GCA_023140455.1 Desulfobacteraceae bacterium
AACATGATAAAAAGAGTCCAATCAAATAGATAATTCGTTCCATCTAAAACTATAACCAACTATATGGCTTAACAGTTACGATCATTGCCAGGCAGGCTTTTCATTAATTCTTGCAATTATTCTATAATTTTAATACATTCTAATATGTTTTCTAATTCTAAATACTGCTCAAATCAGGAGATTTCTATGAAAAGATTTGTCATTTGTCTGGTTTTTTTGCTGTGTTCAACTTCTCTTTTTGCTGAACCTTTACCTCAACAAAAGGTTCCTGATCCTTTAAAACCCTGGATTGAATGGGTCTTGCATGATTTTGAGGAGCAGGACTGTCCTTTGATTTATAACAGACTTTCACAAAAAGTCTGCTCATGGCCTTCTGAGCTTAAGCTCGGTTTTAATGCTAAAGAGGCTTTGTTTTCTCAAACATGGGAAGTGTATTCTAAAGAAATATGGGTGAAATTACCTGGTAATAATAAATTCTGGCCTGATAAAGTAAGAGTAAATGATGAAGAATATCTTGTTGGTGAAAGGAGAGGGGCTCCTGCAATCTTTATTAAGAGTCCGGGGCAATATAAAGTAACAGGTGTTTTTTATTTTGATAATAGGCCTGAATGGATTCAGATACCTGCTAACAGTGGGCTGGTTGAATTGTCAGTTCTTGGCAAAAAGATTGATTTCCCGCGCCTTGATAAAAACGGCAGACTATGGCTCAAGCATGGTCAAGATAAACTTGAAGAACAAAAGAGAGAAAACCTATGTGATGTGCAAGTCCATCGTTTAATTAAAGATAGTATCCCTTTGCAGGTTATCACTAATCTTGATTTATATATATCGGGCAAGCATCGTAAAGTTAATATCGGCAAGATTGGTATTAAAGACTTTATTCCTGTAAAACTTGTAAGTCAGCTTCCTGTTAAGATTGAACAAGACGGTTCATTGCTTATACAGGTAAAACCCGGCAAGTGGCGGGTCAAAGTTTTTATGCGGCATAAAGGCATTGCAAAAACTCTTTCTCAAGGCTCTATGGGAAGTTTTAAGACTGATAAAGAAATATGGTCATTTGAACCACATAATCATCTACGCATTGTTGATATAAAAGGTCCTGCGCAAATAGATCCACAGCAGACAACTATGCCTGAAGAGTGGAAGTCATTTCCAGCCTATTTGATGAGTGCTAAAGATATTATGAAATTTGAAGAGAAAAAACGTGGTGACCCACAACCAGCTCCTGATAAGCTTAATCTCAAAAAAACTTTGTGGCTTGATTTCGATGGTAAGGGGTTTTCTGTCAGGGATAATATATCAGGAACAATGACCACAGGCTGGAGGCTTAATATAAATAAACCTGTTGAGCCTGGAAGAATTGTGCTTAACGGCAAAGAACAATTTATTACCAAACTGGCTGATACAGGGAAAGCCGGCATCGAAATGCGATATGGTAATGTGAATTTGACTGCTGAAAGCAGAATAAACAAATCAGGTTTTATTCCGGTAGTGGGATGGGATCGTGATTTCCATTCCGTTGCAGGTGAAATTCATTTGCCGCCGGGCTGGTCTTTGTTTGATACATCAGGCATTGATAATATAAAAAATACATGGCTAAAATCATGGACTCTGCTTGATCTTTTTTTAGTATTAATAATCTCCCTTGGTGTGGCAAGGCTCAGGTCATGGCAATGGGGTTTTATTGCGCTGCTTGTTCTTGTACTTATTCAACATGAACCAGGTGCGCCATGCTGGGTATGGCTCCATATTCTTGCAGCCCTTGCACTTTTAAAGGTTGTCCCAAAAGGCAAAATATATTCTCTTATTAATAATTACAGGCTTATCTGTATTGCCTGCTTAATTGTTATTAGTTTGCCTTTTATGGTGAACCAGATAAAACATGGGATTTATCCCCAGCTTGAATATTCATGGCGTGCAATGGATAGAACTTTGGAAAAGCGTTCACAGAAGTATACACAAACAACAGCACCTGCTGAGATAAATTCTCAAATGAAACCTGCAGCAGCGCCCTTGAAAAAAAGTGCAGGTAAAATAATGAATAAACAGATGCTTGATGAACAAGCTGTGAATTCTGTTAAACAAAAGTCTTATTTAGCGGGAAGCGTTCAAAGAAAAGCTGTAACAATTGGAGTTAATGAGTTTGATTCCAATGCAAGAATTCAGACAGGTTATGGAATGCCAACATGGGATTGGGATAAGATTAAATTTTCATGGAGCGGGCCTGTTAAAAAGGATGAAACAATGAAATTCATTTTTCTATCTCCGAAAATCAATATGGTCCTTGGATTTATACGGGTTATTTTGCTCGGGCTTTTGATATACGGGATTACTGGAGTAAAGTTTTCAAAGGGAAAGGGTTTTGATTACTCTAATATAAAACCAAGTTCAGTTGTAGCTATTGCCCTAATGATTCTTTGCCTTTTTTCAGCTATGCC
The DNA here is from genome assembly GCA_023140455.1 of Desulfobacteraceae bacterium. The sequence continues at coordinate 2,439 of JAGLLQ010000114.1, forward strand.
TGCTAATGCTGAAAATTCATTTCCTCCCGACGAATTGCTTCATGAACTTAAAATTAAGCTAATTGAAAAAGAAAAGCCTGATTGTGCACCAAACTGTGCTGTAAGTCCCAGAATGAAAATGGTGATAGACAAGGACCAGCTTAAAATTGCTATGGAAGTTCACAGTCTGTATAAAAGCCTTGCAATTCCAGTACCTGGGAACGTGCAACACTGGCTTCCTGAGACTGTATTGTTGAATGGAAACCCTGTTTCAAGTATGTATCGTGATCCTAATACAGGTTATTTTTGGGTACGTGTGCCTAAAGGGATTCATACAATAAAACTAGCAGGAATTTTGCCTTTAAGGAATACAGTGCAGATTCCTTTCCCTTTAAAGCCACATTATGCTGATATTAAAGCTGATGGCTGGAGCGTGGACGGATTGCATGAAAATGGCGTTATTGATAACCAGTTGCAATTTACAAGAATCAGTACTGAAAAGAATAAAACAGAAACTTTTGAGTCTGGTCTTTTACCTCAGTTTGTTGAAATAACAAGGGTTTTTCATTTAGGACTTACATGGAATATTGAAACATTTGTTCAAAGGAAAACTCCCGCAGGATCTGCTGTTGTTTTACAAATTCCATTACTCAAAGGTGAGTCAGTAACTTCTGATATCCCTGTTAAAGATGGAAAAATCCTTTTGAATCTTGGACCAAAGCAGACAAGGGCAAGCTGGGTTTCTTCACTTTCAAAACGAGAAACATTACTATTAAAGGCTGCTGATACTTTGGATTATACAGAAATATGGAAAGTAAACGTTGGAACAATGTGGCATTCTAATATAAAGGGTATTCCTGTTATTCATCATCAGAGCAAGGAAGGCAGATGGTTTCCTGAGTATAGGCCCTGGCCCGGTGAAGAAGTTTTGATTCATATTGACCGCCCAAGAGGAGTTAAAGGGCAGACATATACAATTGAGAGTTCTATTTTAGAGTTAAGCCCCGGGAAAAGAATAACAAATGCTGAATTGACGTTGAATATAAGAAGTAGTCGAGGGAGCCGGCATGCAATAATGTTACCGCCGAACTCTACACTTTTAAGTTTATTAATTAATGAAAAATCTCAGCCGCTGAGTCAGGATGGAGGTAAAGTAATTCTGTCCCTGGTACCGGGGACTCAGAGGATCAAACTTGTATGGCGGACATCAAAGAATATAGGTTTAAAATGGAAGGCATCGAAAGTCGATATAGGTATTGAAAGTGTGGATTCATATACCTATGTAAAAATGCCCCAGAACAGGTGGATACTTTTTTGTTCAGGTCCGTATGTTGGACCTGCTGTTTTATTCTGGAGTTCTGTTTTTGTTTTAATGTTATTGTCATTTGTATTGGGCAGACTGAAAATAACTCCGTTAAAGAGTTATCACTGGTTTCTTTTAGGTCTTGGTTTGACACAGGCTTCTATTTTAGCAATTTTGCCTGTTGCAGTATGGCTTATAGCTCTTGGCCTTAGAATGACAAACGGAAAGAAACTATCTGATGCAGCCTTTAATTTTATACAGATTATTTTACCTGCATTGACATTCCTTGCTATTGTTGTATTGTTCTACGGTATACAAAATGGTCTTCTTGGATATCCGGACATGCAGATTACAGGGAATGGCTCATATGGTCATTATTTAAAATGGTATCAGGATATTTCTGGTAATATCCTGCCTCAGCCTGTTGTTTATTCATTGCCCATGACAGTCTATCGTATTCTGATTCTGGCCTGGGCACTCTGGATTGCCTTTGCCTTGATAAAATGGTTGCGATGGGGCTGGGAATGTTACAGTGCTGATGGGTTATGGAGGAAAGTTGAGATCAAGCGGTTTAAGAAATCTGCAAAAAGTAAAGATGAACAAGTCACACTTGATTTGCCGGATAAGGATTAGGCAATTACTGAATATAAAGAAAGGCGTTTATGACAAAGAAATTACCAAAAATATTGGCTCCTGCAGGGGATAGTGAATCTTTTCTTGCTGCAGTTGCTGCCGGGGCTGATGCAATATATTGCGGGTTGAAGATTTTTTCAGCACGTATGGAAGCTGACAATTTCAGTGCTGAAGAGCTTTCAAGACTTACAGCTCTTGCTCATTCTAAAGGGATTAAAGTCTATATAGCTTTTAATTCGCTTATCAAGGACGGGGAGAGAGAGAAAGTTGCCAGGATTTTAGATAAAATTATTAATTTTATCCCATGTGATGGACTTATTATTCAGGATTTGGCAGTTCTCAAACTGGTTAAAAGATCAGATTTTAAAGGAGAACTCCATCTTTCTACTTTGGGGAATAATAGCTCTCCTCTCGGGCTTGAAGCGGCAAAGAGAGCAGGCTTTGATAAGGTAGTATTACCAAGAGAGCTGAATATTGATGAGATTAGGATGATGGCTTCAAATACGCCTTCTAATATAGAACTTGAAATTTTTGTACATGGTGCCTTATGTTATGCAGTCTCAGGCAGGTGTTACTGGAGTTCATGGTTTGGTGGGAAAAGTGGTTTGAGAGGAAGATGTGTGCAGCCGTGCAGGAGAATGTATGAACAGAGCAGGCAAAAGAAGAGATTTTTTTCATGCCTTGATTTGTCTGTTGATGTTCTGGCTAAAGTTTTAAAAGATATCCCTGAAGTAGGTACTTGGAAGATAGAAGGCAGAAAAAAGGGGCCTCATTATGTTTTTTATACGGTAAAGGGATATAAGATGTTAAGGGATCATGGTTCTGATCCTGAAAAGAGAAAACAGGCTGTTGCATTTCTTGAATATGCAATGGGAAGACCATCCGGTCATTATAACCTTCTTCCCCAGAGAATCAAGAATCCATTAACCCACGATTCTGAGACAGGGTCAGGGCTCTTTATCGGTAGAATTAAATCTCCCCGGGATGCCTATGTCATCGCAAGAGAGGCTCTTTATAGTGGTGATCTTTTGCGGGTAGGATATGAAGATGATAAATGGCATGCAATAGAAAGGGTTACAAGGGCGATTCCTAAAAAAGGAAAATTTTATTTTAATAAAAGTATAAAAGGAAGAGTTCCAAAAGGTACAAGTGTTTTTATAGTAGATAGAAGAGAACCTGCTATACAGTCATTAATTGACAAACTCAAATCAGAACTTGGAACAATTGATAAAGTAAAAATCAGACCTATTAAAAAAGGACTTGCTTCAAAAATTCTTAAAACAAAACGTAAAATTAATAAAGCATTCCAAAAACCAGTTGATATCAATCTTAAAAGAATAATAACTAAAAAGGACAGATTCCCCGGGGATCAGGCAATATGGCTCTCTTCAGAAGAGGTGGAGAAGTTCCCGGCAAAAATGGTCAAAAAGATCTGGTGGTGGCTGCCGCCTGTGGTTTTCCCGACCGAGGAACAAGCTCTTCATGATGCTGTGAAAAAAGCTGTTAAAAAAGGAGCCCGCAGGTTTATTTTAAACTCAGTCTTTCAGCAGAGTTTATTCAAAACTATTAAAGGTATGGATGTCTGGGCAGGCCCTTTTTGCAATATTGCAAATTCTGAAGCAATAATGTTATTGAAAAATTGGGGTTTTTCAGGTGTTATTGTAAGCCCTGAACTTGATAAAGAGACATATTTTTCTCTTCCATATAATTCGCCGCTGCCTTTAGGGATTGTAATCCATGGTAATTGGCCTCTTTGTGTATCCCGCATAGTATCTGATGATTTGAAACAGGACAAATTGTTCACAAGTCCCATGAGCGAAGGAACATGGGTTTCAAAAACAGATAATAACTTCTGGGTTTTTCCGGACTGGAAACTTGATCTTACGCAGAAAAAGAAAGATTTGAAAAAAGCCGGATACTCTCTTTTTGTTACAATGCTTGAACCTGTTCCTAAGAATGTGAAGATGAAAAATCGCCAGGGGCTTTGGAACTGGAATTTGAAATTATTATAAATAACTGCTGATGGTTGTTTCAATAAGCAGCTTCTGATGCAGAATTTAGTCATCGTATGTGCCCTGAGTGTTCTGACAAACTCTATGGTGAGGAAGACTGGTACATTGATATGAAAAAAATTATAATTATATTCCTGTTTATGATCATTTTACCAGCTTCTATGGGGTGTTTTAATAAAGAAAATAATAAGCTTCAACCTGCTGAAAAACAATCTTCTAACCAGATATTTGACAATTCTATCGAAGAAACAATTCTAAGAGAATTTCAGCAATGGGAAGAGACACCTCATAAAATGGGTGGGAACAGCAAAAAAGGAATTGATTGCTCTGGTTTTGCACATTATATGTATGGAAAACTTTTTAATATAGAAGTCCCAAGATCAACAAAATTGTTTCTTAAGGAAGGTGCCCAAATAAATAAGTCTCAATTAAAATCAGGTGATTTGGTTATATTCAGACCCCCCACATACCCTTACCATGTAGGCATTTATATTGGTGATAATAAATTTATTCATGCCTCAACCACAAAAGGGGTGATGATGTCAGACCTTAACAATCCCTATTGGCTGAAGTATTATTTGATGTCAAGAAGGATTATCTATGAAATTTATTAGATATTGAGATTTGGTTATAAATTCTTTTTTATTTCCGGATGATTTGCAATGGATTGTAAAAATTGCTGAGTATGTTTGTTCATTCTGGATTGAAACAGCTGTACAACTCTTAGTGTGATCTGATAGCCAAGTTTACGATTGTTTTCAAATAGCTTTAACATATCGTCATTATCGATGGTGATAACTTCACTTTGCTCTGCACAAATAGCAGTAAAGGAGGATTCCACATCACCCATGATGGCTGAAAGTCCAAAAGAACGGCCTTCCGTTACTTCATCCAGGGTTAAGGAAACCCCATTGGGAGATCTTGAATTTAAGAATATTTTCCCGGATAAAAGCATATAAAACTTAGAAAGGTTTTGATTCTGTTTAAAGAGTTCAGTCTCTTCTTCATATGTTGTTATAGTAGCAATTTTTCCAATTTCAGTGAGTATTTCATCTGAAAGACCTTCGAAAAAGAGTATTTTTTTTAGTTGTTCTATTTGAATCATGGTTAAACCTGTATAAAGTATTTATTAAATTCTTTAAAAAATCGGAGTAAGACTTTCAATATCATCAATTTTATGTTTGAATTCCGGATTATTATCCAGAGTTTTCATGATCATATTGGTTCTGTTATCCAGTTTTTTTTTATAATGTCGTGCCAGCCTAAGCATCACCTGATATCCAAGCTCATGATGCTCTTCAAAAAGCTGAGTCATTTTTTTGCTGCTAAGTGTCATAACTTCACATGGCTCCTGGCAAATAGCTGTAGAAGATGCATTTGTTCCGGGTACAAGAGAAGCAACGCCAAAGGTTGAACCAGATTGGATTGTATCTAGAATGATATTGACATCAGGAGAAAGTGAAACTTTGTGGGCAACCTGTCCCATGATCAACATGTAAAAAGTGTCAATATCTTCATTTGTATCAAATAACACGGTATCTGTATTATAAATGCTTACATGCGTCTCAGATGCAATGATTTCAAGCAAATTATCAGGCAAGCCATTGAGTAGATTAATTTTTTTTAGATCTTCAATTTTAACCATGTTGAATCCTGTTTAAAAAAGATTATGTCAGAAAAAAGATCAGGAGAATAAAGACAGTTGATATTGCAGCTCCTAATCCTATTGGTAAAGTTCCATTCATCATATCATCATAAAGTCTTAATTTTTTAATTTCCAGTCGTTTTCCGCTAAATCCCAAAAGCAGCCAGATGTTGACAGAGATAAACAGTGCAAGCTTTGCTGCAGTATCTTTACAAAAGGATGCAATAGCTTTTATTATGCCGATTGTTAAGATCTCACTTAATTTGTTTAAGGTGTTTAAACCTTTGTCTGCAACTATATAAGCAGCCCTTCCAAGTTTACGGTAAAACCAGTCAACATCCAGATTAATGGATTTAATTTCCGGGGGATAGTATCCGGAAAGAATTAACAGGGCAAAGGCAAGTGCTCCAAACATCAACAATTGCAGCTGACCAACTACATGTGCTCCTGTATAAGGAATATAATCAACTGTAAAGGGTAGTAGATTGTATAATGGTTGCGGGAAAACACCTATTGCTACACATAAGAAAGCTGCTATGCCCATGGCAAGAAGCATATTCCATGAAGGTTCTTTTGCTCTGATTCCAGAATCATGCCCGAAAAAGGTGAAAAAAGGTACTTTAATTCCTGCATGGTGAAACACACCTGCAGAAGCAAACTGGAGTACAAGGTATACAAAAACATACTTTCCATTTACAGCGGCAGTCACCACCATTGATTTGGAAACAAAGCCTGAAAAGAACGGGAATGCAGAAATTGATGCTGCCCCAACTATGCAGAAAAGGCAGGTTAAAGGCATTGTTTTATAAAGTCCGCCTAATTCTGTACACTTTATCTTTCCAGTCATTTGAAGAACAGAGCCAGCAGCCATGAACAATAGGCCTTTATAAAGAATATGACAAAAGGCATGGGCAACTGCACCATTAAGGGCAAGTTCAGTTCCAATACCGATTCCCACAAGCATGAATCCTATCTGATTCAATAGACTATAGGCAAGCACCCTACGGATATCATTCTCAAGAACTGCATAGAATATCGGTACAAATACCATGAATGCGCCAACCCAGATCAAAAGTTCAGTGCCTGGGAATGTTCTTATAAGAAGATAAACAGCAGATTTAGTTGTAAAGGCACTTAAAAATACAGTGCTGGTTGGTGTACCATTTGGATATGCATCCGGGAGCCAGGCATGTAATGGAATAGCTGCTGCATTTAAGGCAACGCCAAAGAGAATAAAATAAGTTTCAATACCATCAAGGCCAATCTTGTCAAATGCAAGGGTGCCTGTTTTACTGTAATAAAGCATAATACCGGCTAATAAAAACAATCCGCCGATAATATGTACCAGAATATATCTGAAAGCTGCTTTTTTGGATTCTTCGGTTCTTGAAGCAAGGATGAGAAAAGTAGAACTGACTGCCATGATTTCCCAGAAAATGTAAAGACTGAAAAAGTCGCCGGCAAGTACCACTCCAAGTGTTGAGCCCGCATAAACAATTGAAGAAACATTTTGAAGGTCATCTTTAACCTTTAAGGCAAATAAAATACCAAGAAAAGCCATGAGGGTAAAGATTATTCCAAAGATCATTGATAGTTTATCAATGCGTCCAAATATAAGTTCATATCCCCAGAATTCACAAACCCAGATTTTACCGTGGGGAATGTTCATGAGGATATAAAAAGCAACCACTGGAATAAGAAGCATATACAGGGACTTGGTTTTTCCTTTTAAGAAGGGGATAAGCAAAGCGCCTAAAATAAAAATAAATGCAGGTGGAATCATATTACTTGTCATAGTAGTTATCTTTTTTCATTACAATTAGTCTTAAAATTTTAGCCAGAAAAATGAGCAGAACACATGAGAAAAATCCATAAACAGCAGAGAACCCCTTTATATGTTCAAATGCAAAAGCCGGATGTGGATGAATAAAAAATTCCGAAATCAATAAAACCACCAGAGAAATATAAAATATAATTAAAAATCTCTTAATATTTTTTGGATTGTCAAAAATTGTAAGTTCTTTTTTCATAAAATTAATCCTTGAATATTATTTAATGAACTGCACCAGTGCCAAAACCAGCTGAAAAGGCATATATGAGATATATTACAGCTAATGTAATAGCTATATAAAAAGCAGTAGTATATCCAGGCACCGGATCATGCCCCAGCATTTCCCATTCTTCTTCATTCTTATTTTTAGTATTCATGTGTTGCCTTTACTTTATGGTTTTATAACCCTAATCCAACTTTGACTAAATTAACAAAAACATCAGGATAGAAAAATAAAATTACTGAAATAATTGCTGTAATAACCAGAGGCACTACACACCATAATGGTGCTTCCTTAATTGTTGTTGTACCTGATGTATCAATCCCCTCTAAAGATTCTTCATCTGGTTTTGAAAAAAAGCCTTGATATATGATCGGTAAAAAATAAAAAGCATTTAAGAATGAGCTTACAAGTAAAACAGCCATCAGGATTTTATATTCTGATTGAAGAGTGCCTATTAGAAGATACCATTTGCTATAAAAACCACCGCTTGGCGGTAACCCGATTACACCTAAAGCTCCAATGAAAAAAGCTACAAAGGTTATGGGCATTTTTTTACCCAGGCCCTTCATTTGGCTTATGTATTTTTTACCCGTTGCAACATAAATTGCTCCGGCACAGAAAAAGAGTGTGATTTTTCCAAAGGCATGCATTGCAATATGGATGACTCCACCGAGTAATCCCATTGGTGTTAGAAGTGCTACTCCAAAGATTATATATGAAAGTTGGGATATGGTAGAAAATGCCAGCCTTCGTTTAAGTTCATCCTGGGACAGAGCTATGCAGGAGCTCACAAGTATAGTTATTGCAGCAATCGTGGCAACTATTATCCCCAAATTAAATTCTGCCAGAAGATCAACACCAAAAATTCCTGTAAGGACACGGACAATACTGAATACTCCAACTTTTACAACAGCCACAGCATGTAAGAGTGCACTTACCGGAGTTGGAGCAACCATTGCAGCAGGAAGCCATGAATGAAAAGGCATAATGCCTGCTTTGGCAAATCCGAAAACAAACATCAGTAATAGAACAGTTAATGCAGGTTTAGACATTTGACCTGCCTGGAAGATTCCTCCCAGGGCAAAATCGAGTGTGCCTGTAACATGATAACAATAAAGCATTGCCGGAAGAACAAAGGCAACAGAAGTCCCTAAAATAAAAATTAAGTATCTGCGACCTGAAATTTTTGATTTTGCATCCTGGTGGTGAGTAACCAAAGGGTATGTTGCCAAAGACAAGATTTCATAAAAAAGATAAAGAGTAAGAAGGTTTGCTGAAAATGCAGCTCCTATGGTGGCAGATAATGCAAGGGCAAAAAAGGATGCAAAGCGTGTCTGGCCATGTTCATTCAAAGTCCGCATATAACCTATGGAATACATGGATGTGATTATCCATAAAGATGAAGCCACAAGTGCAAACAGCATCCCAAGTCCATCTACTTTAAAAGCAATGGATACGCCCGGAGCTATTTCAAAAAGTGTAAGAACTATTTCTTTGCCTTGTAGAACAAGAGGCAGCATGGAACATACTATGAGAAACTTGATTATTCCTGCAGTGAATGTCCAGCCTTCGCGAACATTAGGCTTGTCAGAAGATGAGATCAGCATTGGAATGACAAGAAGAGAAACTAAAACAGCCAAAAGAGGTTTTATTGATATGATTTGATCCATTAACTAACAGCCTTTTATTAAATTAATATCCACCAATAATGGATAAATAATCCTGGTTATTGAAGAAAAGGGAGAATTATATTGTTTACAATTGTACCGGAATAAAGACCTGTAATAATAAGTGAAGCGCTTACGAGTCCAAGAGGAATAAGCATGGAAACAGGTGCTTCCGACATTGTTATTGTGTTGTCTTCATCGTGTTTATCATTGAAAAAACTAATTTCAAAAATTCTGAAAAACAAT
>JAGLLQ010000115.1 GCA_023140455.1 Desulfobacteraceae bacterium
GTCACTGGGGATGCCGCCAGGGGACCGGCATAAGAGGGTTGATCTCGCAAGGACTTAAAAAAGTTAATGTGCCTGTACTGAATCTTGAAATTGATTGTGTGGATTCAAGAAACCTTGCCAAAGGTCAAATTGAAACAAGATTAGAAGCTTTTATAGAAATGCTTACTTAAAAAATTAATAAATTATAATTAGGAGAAAATTAAATGTATTTCCTTGGTATTGATATTGGAAGCCTTTCCTGTGATGCAGTCTTGATAGATGAAAAGAAAAACATCTTGTCCTCATCAGTAATTCTGACCGGGGCAAAAAATATTGAATCCATTGCCCGGGTGAAAAAAAATGTTCTTGATTCATCTGGAATTTTGGAAAAAGATATCAATTCAATTATTTCCACAGGTTATGGCAGAACCAGGGTTAAGGAACGAGATGGTGCAGTAACTGAAATCACCTGTCATGCAAAGGGAATAAAACATGTGATTCCCGGGACAAGAATTCTCATTGATATAGGAGGTCAGGACAGCAAAGCAATGAAACTTGACAAGGAAGGAAATGTAGTAGACTTTGCCATGAATGACAAATGTGCAGCAGGAACCGGCAGATTCCTTGAAGCCATGGCAAGGGCTCTTGAAGTTGACATTGACGAATTGGCTGAGCTGGACAAAGGAGCAACAAGCGATCTTGTCCTAAGCAGTATGTGTACAGTATTTGCTGAAAGCGAAGTAGTATCTTTAATTGCAAGCGGCACTGATCAAAAAGAGATTGCAAAAGGCCTTAACAGATCTATTGCAGCAAGAACCAATTCCCTTGTCAAAAGAATCACTAAAAACATTGATGGTCTCACTGTATCAATGTCCGGTGGGGTTGCACGAAACAAAGGAGTTGTAAAAGCTGTTGCTGAAAGTATGAATATTGATAAGGTATACACACCTGACATGCCTGATATCATAGGTGCTTTAGGTGCTGCGATTATTGCATTTGAAAGAAAAGCTTAAGGCGAAAATTAAAAACAAGGTATGCTGTCTTAAAATGCTATTTTACGTATTTTTGATCTTCGTTAAGGATATGATCCACAAGCCAATTTTCTATAACCTTGATAACTTCAGAATTCAAAACAAAAATGTCGCTCTGCATTTCTAAATCTAAAAGGTCAAGTTTTTTAGTAAAATCGTCATGGATTTTTTTGTGCTCATCAATCCCGGAATATCCAATTTTTTCCATAAATTTTTCTTCAAAGGAAAAATGAAATTTTCCATACTCTATCATATCTTTTAATGCATCTTTACCGATATCAATGGTATCATTCTCAGGGCTATAACCCATCATCCGGTCATGTGCTTTGTTATAAATCCCTATCCATTTTTTATGCTGATCATCAATCTCTTTATTCTGGACACTGAAGTCATTGGTCCATTCTATTTTAGGCATAATAATCTCCTCTTACTATTTTAATAGTATCCATTTCCCAATTGAATAACTCCATAAAAAAGTCACAATTAAACTCAATTTTTAATAATTTACTTGTTTAGATTAAATATTTATCTATAATATCACTGGTTTGTGTTAGAAATCAAGCTCAATTTGATTACGAATAAGATCATCAAATTTTTCACGTTTACGAATCAGTTCAGCTTTACCATTGATGATTAACACTTCAGCCGGTTTTGGTCTGGTATTGTAATTTGAAGACATGCTGAAACCATAAGCACCTGCATTTTTAATCAATAGGATATCGTCCTGCCTTACTTTAGTCAGCATTCTTTCAGTTCCAATATTATCTATTTCGCATAGATTGCCCACAATATTGTATTTTTTCAATTCTCCAGAAGTGTTGCTGATATTAACTATCTCATGATAAGCATCATACATCATTGGGCGAAGAAGATGATTGAATCCTGTATTTGTGCCGACAAAATTAATAAAGCCGTTTGTTTTTAAAACTACTGCTTTTGTAAGCAGATAACCTGCCTCACTCATAAGATATCTTCCGGGCTCAAACCAGATTTTGATCTTCTTAGCCATTGAAGCACAAAAATGATCATACTCTTTTTTTAATATCTCCCCTGCTTCATTAAGCTCAATAACAATATCATCGGGATGATGCTTAACCATAATCCCCCCGCCAAAATCCACATATTCAAGGTGCTCAAATTGTTTTGCAATTTCAAAAACTATTCTTACTCCTTTGGCAAAAACTTCTTTGTTTAAAATAACGTGGCTTGAATGGAGATGGATACCATTTATTCTTATATTATATTTTTTAACAAGTGCCATAACCTTATCAAATTCGATCAGGGAAATCCCGAATTTGGATTGATTATGCCAGGATGCAACCTTTTCTTCGCTCACATCATCATAATGTTCCTTATTAACCGATGCAAAGTCAAGCAAAGTTGCTTTTCCACTCTCAATTTCTGAAAGCATATTTGGATTAAGGCGGATACATACCGGATAACTACTTTTAAATTCTTTCCCAAAAGCTTCAAGATTCTGAAGATTTTCAATATTAACAGGTACGCCAGATTCCACAGCTTCCTTAATCTCTGAGAATTCCACAACGTTGGGCGTAAAAACAATTTCATCAGGCGCAAAGCCCGCTTTAAAACCCATCTTAATTTCAGGCACAGATACAGTATCAATACCAGCGCCTAAAAAACGCATATACTTCATGATACTTAGATTAGTGCATGATTTGACTGCGTACATAATTCTATAATCAATCCCTGAAAATGCATTGCTGAAATTTTCAAATTGACGTTTAATCACATCTGCATCATAAACATAAAGAGGAGTGCCAAATTGTTTGCAAATATCATGTGAATCCAGTCCCTGTATACTATATTGAAAATTTTTCATTCTATTTAAACCTCTTAAATTCTGGTAATTTATTTTGTCTTAATATTTTTACTCTTTCCATTAACTCATTGACTCTATCAAGTTGTGAGGGGTTTTCCTGATGAATCAGATAATAACGCAAGTGCCATGAAATCATCCCATGTGCTGCCCACTGGATGTAATAATACAGTAGTTCTAATTCTTTTTCAGTAATCTTCCTAACCTGATCATATTCAAAAAGAAATGTTTCCATTAATTCAATATCAAGCTTGTTATCAATAAAGCAAAACCCATTTATGCACATTCCTATTTCCATTAAAAGGCTGTCTACACACACTTCTTCAAAATCTATAACAGCAACCAACCTGTTGTCCTTAAAAATTGTATTATCCGGGAAAAGATCACCATGGATTAATCCTACAGGAAGAGTTTCTGATACCGGGTTTAAAAGATATCGGGTTTGCTCTTCAAAATATGCATAAACCTCGTGATATTGAAAAGAGGCATTTTTGAACTCTTTAATTAATTCAAAGCAATAATCAAGATGGATAATGTTTTTGCGAGGATATTTTTCATAATCCTTAAAGCTGTTAAGTGTGGCTGCACATTTTGCAATTTCACCTGCTGTCTGATGATTCAGTTCAGGTTCAGACCCCTTTTTAAATTCATATATTAAAACTTTGCCTTGTTTTGAATCTGAGATATAACTGCCATCATCTTTAGGAATAAGGTATGCGGCAGGAAAATTTATCTTTTTTAGGTCTGTCAGGATCTTAACTTCATAAATAATATTCTGAATATCTTCCTGTTGAGTACAGATACGGTAAAAAAAGTTACCTTTGTTTGTGTTGATTTTATAATTGCGATTTGCAAATCCGGTGGTTAATAATTTAGTATCTAATACTTTGCCAATCCCATAATATTTACACACTTTATTTATTTCATTAATATCTATAACCAATCTTGACCTACCTTTAAGAATTTAAACTTTTGATTATTTATATGCTTTTTTTAAACCTCAGTCTATAAATATTATGTGAAAAAATTTATTTTTAGAATTAATTCTGACCTAATTATCTTTTGGCAGCCACTTATCTATTGCAGTAAGAACTATTTTTTTACTAATCGGTTTAGGTATGTAATCGTCCATGCCAGCCTGGAGGCAGATTCCCCGATCTCCTTTCATAGCATTTGCTGTCATAGCAATAATAGGCACCTTGTGATTTAAAACATCAGATTGACTGCTCCGTATTTTTCGAGTTGCTTCAAGCCCGCCCATCACAGGCATTTGTAAATCCATGAAAACAAGATCATAGGTAATTGTTTTAAGTTTTTCAAGTGCATCAACGCCATTAACAGCAGTATCTATAAGATATCCATTTTTTTTTAGTATTATTGATAATAACATTCGATTTGTTTTGTTATCCTCAACAAGAAGTATTTTCGTTTTTGTTTTTCTATTTTCACTGATTGAATGCCGAGTTATTAGTTGTTTTTCTTTGTTATTATCTTTTGTTTCAGATATTCCCATAAGCTGTGCCAGACAGTCAAAAAGATCTGATTGCCGAATCGGCTTGACAAGAAAAGCTGCAAAACCTGCTTTTTTCGACTGGTTTGCATCTCCACGACTACCCATGGATGTTAGAAGTACAAGATGAGTTTTCTTTAGTTTCTTATCATTCTTTATTATTTTACAAATTTCTCTTCCATCCATCCCAGGCATCTGCATATCAAGGACAACTATATCAAAGGGAGTTTTCTGATCAAAGGCTTTATAAAGAATATCAAGAGCATCAACACCATTTTCAGAAAGGGCGTGTTCAATATTCCAGAATATAAGCATGCTTCCCATGACTTCACGATTAGTCCTGTTATCATCAACAACAAGTACCTTTGCTTTGCTTAAATCACCTACTTTTACAGGCTTTGATATTTTAGCTGATTTTCCAAGTTCAATGGTGAACCAGAAGGTTGATCCGTTACCCTCTTTACTTTCTATCCCAATCTCACCACCCATTAATTCTGACAACTTTTTTGATATTGCAAGTCCGAGACCTGTCCCACCAAATTTTCTAGTTGTTGAACTGTCAGCCTGGGTAAACTCTTCAAAAAGCTTAGCTTGATTTTCTTTAGAAATACCAATCCCAGTATCTTGAACAGAAAAATAAAGCCTGTATGAATCTTGCAGCTCCTTCTCAAGACGACAAAACACTGCAATTTCACCTTTTTCTGTAAATTTAACAGCATTGCCTGTTAAATTTATCAAAATTTGTTTGACTCTTCCAGGATCACCTCTAAAGAAATCCGGTAATTCAGGTGTTATGCTGCAAATAAATTCAAGATCTTTTTCTTCTGTACGAAATGACATTGTAGTAGCAAAATCATCTATCAGATTTCTTAAATTAAAATCTATTTCCTCAATATCTAATTTTCCAGCTTCAATTTTAGAGAAATCAAGGATATCATTAATCAAAGTTAAAAGTGAATCTCCGCTTTTTTTTATTATTTGGGTATACTGATATTGTGTATTGTCAAGATCAGTATCAAAAAGCAGCTCTGCCATACCTATCACACCATTCAGAGGAGTTCTGATCTCATGGCTCATATTGGCAAGAAAATCACTTTTCGCTTTATTTGCTATTTCTGCTTGCCCAGCCATTTCTTTTGTAAAAGCTGTTTGTTGTTTAAGATGTTTGTTTGCATGACGCAGCTCTTCTTCAATTAGTTTCTGACTTGTTATATCAGTTGATACCATTGTCGCTAGAGCGCCTTTTCCCGGGTCGCCCATTCGACCCAGACGAATCATACTCCAAATCTTTTTTTCTGAATCCTTTGGGATTATCTCTTGTTCAAATTCTCTGGTTTTTCCAGTTTTTAAAACCATTTCAATCATTTCCTTTAAAATGGTATGAAATTCCGGGGCAATATGATCGCTTATATTGGTACCAATGATCTCTTCGACACTATCTCCAGAAATAGTTCTGTTAATATAAATTATTTCCCCTTTACCATCAATATTGAGAATATAATCTGGTATGGTATCCAGAATGGACTGCATTTTTTCCTCTGATGCATGCAACTCTGCTGTTCGCTGTTTAATCAGAAGCTCCTGCCCTTTCTGTGCTCTAACCAACAAATCTTCCCGTTTAATTATTTGCTTTGTTAAATCATTGAAATCATCTGCCAGTAATTGAAGATCTCTGGTCATATAATTTGATGTTATCAAATCATGTTTTTCATGAATTGTTTTTGATATTTGTTTTGTAATTTTCCTGGTGACTTTACGGAATTCATGAAGAGGCATGATCAATATTTTGGTTCCAACAAAAAGAACAATAGATGAAACAAATAAAGCCAGAACAAATAAAAAAATTAAATTCCTTAACAATTCTCTATCAAGAAACTTGTTAACATGTTCTATATGTTTTTGGTAAACTACTGTCAGTTTAAGCTTCTCAATAACAGATTCTGCAATTGGGGAATCAACACTTTTCCCAACCGAGGCAACTTTCTTTCCATCCCAAATTAATTCAAGATAATCCTGATTTGAATCACCAAGGAGTAGTTTTACATCACTATCAAGAATCTCTATCTCGCTTAATAATATTCCTTTAGTAATCCCAGCATTTTTTATCGGAACTGCAATACACCAAAAATATTGATCTTGAAACTGGCAAAGCCCTATATATTCATCAATTTTACCATTGCCTAATTTTGAAATCCACTCTAAACCGGAATAATTAAATTCAGGATATTGTTTTGTCGAATGAACAATGCGACCTGAAACATCTATCAAGGATAATTTATTTTTCCTCCCATGAATAGATATTGCATTCAAAAAATCGGCTAACTTTGTTTCATTGCCATCTGGGTTGCTTAGAGATTGTCTTAACAAAGGAAGTTGTGCATAATTTGTAATAAGGAGCGTTTTTTCATACAAGCTTACATTAATTAAATTTTTAACACTTTCTATATGCCTGATATTTTCATCATCAGCGATATAATGAATGACCTTTTTTTTTGATGATGTCATTAGAAAAAATGCACCAATACTAAACAAAACAAGTGCAAATACTATAAAAATAAAAAGCATAAATGACAAAGCAGGTTTATTTTTACTGCTGTTTAATACTATTTTATCCTGAGTCATGTATTTACTCTTTTTGTTTATTCTTTTTTTTCATTTTTATATACCAATTCTCTTTACCATAAAGCTTATCTGAGCATTCAGGGCACATACCATGACTAAATATTGCATCAGTATTTTTTTCAACATATTTTTCTACCTGTTGCCAGTATCCGGAATCATCACGAATTTTTTTACAATTTGCACAAATGGGCAGCATCCCTTTTAACTGCTTGACCTGAGAGAGAGCAGCCTTAAGGTCAACAATTGAGTTCTCTCTTTCTCTTGCAATTTCCGACTCTTTCTGCCTGCTCTCTTTTAGCTGAGATTCCATTTCGATAAAAGAAGAAGCAAGCTCACCGATTTCATCTTTTTTCCTTGATAATACTAAAAAATCTAATGAGGCTTCTTTATCAAGCACATTCCTGCATTTTTCTTTTAACAATAACAATGGGTTTAACAGATTCTTTTTCAAAACAAATATGGCTATAAGAATTATCAGTCCGGATACAAAAATGAGAATACCTGAATACCTGTATAAATATTGGTTAACAACATCATGTCTGACACTGTCGTCAACAGTAAATGCCACATACCAGTTCCATGGTTTGAATTCTCTGAAAATACACCATTTGT
>JAGLLQ010000116.1 GCA_023140455.1 Desulfobacteraceae bacterium
GTCATAAGAGTGGTTGATTTACCAGCACCATTTGCTCCAATAATTGCAACAATCTCGCCCGGATATATTTTTAGGGAAATTCCCTTTAACGCTTTTATTTTACCATAGCCTGCGTGGACATTTTTTAATTCAAGAATCGGTTCTGCTGCCATTTTATGCCTCCTTTTCCTCTGATCTTGTTCCCACACGTTTAGCCGGAATCAAACCAGCAGGTCTGAAAAGCATCATTAAAACCATAACACCACCAAAAGCAAGCATTCTATAAAGTTCAAACTCACGGAACACTTCAGGTAGAATAATCAGTGCAGCAGCACCAAGAATAATTCCTGGGATCGAACCCATTCCACCCAAAACAACCATACAAAGAACCATGGCAGACTCAAGAAATGTAAAACTCTCAGGACTTACAAATCTCATTCTTGCTGCAAAAAAAGCTCCTGCCAAGCCTGCAAACAGAGCACCCATTGCATAGGCAAGTAATTTATAAATAAAAGTATTAACACCCATTAATTCTGACGCAGTCTCATCTTCCCTGATTGATTCCCAGGCACGACCGACTCTTGAAAAATTAAGGCGATGGAGACAAATAATTGTAATAATAGCAAGACCTAAAACAACATAGTATAATAAAGCAAGCTTTTTAAGCCAGAGGTGTTCCCAGGTCATATTGAAAAAACCGTTTTCAAAATTAGGAAAATAAATACCAGGCCTGTCAAAGCCCATAATACCGTTTGGTCCGTTAGTAAGCTCCATCCAGTTATTTAAAATGATACGAACTATTTCACCAAACCCAAGGGTAACTATGGCAAGATAATCACCGCGCATCCTTAAAGTCGGCCACCCGACAATGCAGCCTGCAATTAATGCAAATAAAGCTGCAAAGGGAAGACAAACCCAAAAAGGTATTCCAAAATGCGTATTTAAAAGAGCATAGGAATAGGCACCAACACCGTAGAATGCTATATATCCAAGGTCCAGCATTCCAGCAAGGCCAACAACAATGTTAAGCCCCAAACCTAAGCAGACATAAATTAATACATTAATTGCCACATCCTGGGCATACCTGCCGGTAAATTGCGGATATATTAATGCAAATATTAAAGCAGCCAGAAGCCACACCCATGTTGGAACAGTTTTTGAAAACACGCTACCTTTTTCAAAGGCTTTTGAAACAGGATTGGTAACAAAGTTTAAACTACCACTTTTGTACATTATATTTAATATGAAAAAAACAAATGTAACAGCAACTATATAAGACCAGACAGTGATTGTTTTTTCAAAGGAAAGAGTGCCATCGGGATGAATCCCCAAAAGAGGCCATAAAAGGCCCAACACCCATACCATGCCAATTGTATATTTTTTCCAGGTTTTCTTAAACTCTTGTATCATCGATATTCTCGCCCATAATTCCAGTAGGTTTAAAATATAAAACCGCTATCAATATGATAAATGCAAAAACATCCTTGTACTGACCAGAAATGTAACCAGCACCGAATATTTCAACCATTCCGATAATCAGTCCGCCAATCATTGCACCTGTTATATTGCCAATTCCACCAAGAACTGCTGCTGCAAAAGCTTTGATACCGGGTATAAATCCCATATCATAACGTACGGATCCATAATAAAGACCAACCATAATACCTGCGGCCGCAGCCAGGCCTGCTCCTATGGCAAAGGTTACAGAGATTATTCTGTTACTTCCGATGGCTACAAGGGAAGACATGGTTTTATCTTGGGCAGTTGCACGCATTGCCATGCCCATTTTTGTTTTAAAAACAAGAATATTTAAAACCACAAGAAGAACAATAGTCATGGAAACTATCATTATCTGCAGATAAGAGATGCTGACCATGCCGAATTCAAATCCGCCATCAAAAAGTTCTCCGGGATATGGTTTGTCAAAAACACCCTGGGTAAGCATAAGACCATTGGATAGGAAAATTGACATACCAAGGGCAGAAAGAAGAGCTGCAAGCCTTGATTGTTTTCTCAATGGCATATATGCAACCTTTTCAACTCCAACAGCAAGAAATGCACAATAAGCCATGGTTAATGCGAATGAGCCTGCAAGGCAAAGCCATGGATGGGTCTCCATAACCCCTTTACCTGCAAGATAACCCAGGATAATAACACCAACATAACCTCCGGCGGCAAAAAATTCACCATGGGCAAAGTTTATTAACTGTATTACACCGTATACCATAGTGTATCCCAGAGCGATCAGTGCATAAATCCCACCAAGGGTTAAACCGTTAATTAATTGCTGAATAAAATATTCCATTCTTTATTATTTTAATACCTTATGTTTTAAAATCATGCCTGCCTAAGCTTACGCAGGCATGATTTACTTTATAAAAAAACTACATTTGTTTATTACTTAAGGTAGCCATCAACTGGTGACCAATAAGGAACATATTTTCCATCTACAATTTTATAAGCAATATATGATGATCCGGAATCACCATTTTTCTCAAATTTAACATGCTTTGAAGCACCGTCAAAATCAAGTTTCATAAGTTCTGCTTTTACTTTTGAAGGATCTGTGCTTTTAGCAGCTTTGATTGCTTTTAAAAGAGCTGTTGCAGAATCATAGGCATATGTACCATAAGCACCTATTTCACCATACTTAGCTGTAAATACTTTTTCATATTTTTTATAAGCATCAGTAGTTCTGTCAGTAAAACCGTAAGTCACATAAATACCTTCAGCAGCAGCTTTTGCAACTTTCATGAAATTAGGATGATACATTGCGTCCTGGGAAACGATCTGGGATTTAAGTCCAATTCTTTTTGCCTGAATAGCCATGAGGCTACCTGTTGCATGATTCTGAAGACTCATATAAAGGATATCAGCATTCTCTCTTTTTGCCATGGTCAAAATAGCTGAAAAGTCTTTGTCACCCTGATTCACATGGTCATGACCAAGAACTTCAATACCATTTTCTTTACAATTTGCTTCTACGCCATCAGCAAGACCTTGGGAATAAGTAGTTTTATCATCTACAATAAAAATAGTTTTAGCTTTTAAAGCGTCTTTTAAAAATTTTACTGCTGCAGGAGCCTGGGCATCATCTCTTCCGCACATTCTAAACATATAAGGAAGGCCACGATCAGTAACATCCTGATGTGTTGAAGCAGGAGTAATCATAATAATATCTTCTTCATCAAGTGTTGCAGAACCCGGGATAGTAGAAGAAGAACAATAAGCACCGATAACACCGGCAACTTCAAGATTGATAAGCTTGTTAGCAGCAGCTACAGCTTGTTTTGGATCACAGGCTGTATCCTGGGGGAAAAGTTCAATTTTATCATAACCTGGAATTCCACCTTCCTCCATGATGACATCAATGGCGCAAAGAACACCATTTTTAATGTCATTTCCATCAGCAGCATAAGGCCCTGTTAATGGACTCATGGAGCCAATTTTTAATGTTTTTGCTGTTGCTGAAGTAAGTAGGAATGGAACAAGAATCAATCCCATTACAACAATTGATAACAATCTTTTTTTCATAATTCTCTCCTTAAAGTTACATTAAATTATTGATTTGCCGGCTGACCAAGATATGCCTCGATTACTTTAGGATTTTTCTGTATTTCTTCAGAATTACCTTCAGCAATCTTAACACCATGA
>JAGLLQ010000117.1 GCA_023140455.1 Desulfobacteraceae bacterium
AGCAAGGTATGATGCATTTGTATCAACAACACTTCCTGTTATTAATTCATCTCCTGTGGAAACTATTTCTACTATCATTCAATTGACTCCTTTAAAATTAAAAAAACATTGCATGATTGGAAGTAAAAAACGGAGGGTTCTTTAACACTATCGGTGCTAACAACTGATTTTTCTTAAATTTCTTAAAAAGAAACTCTCTCACGTTTTTTCTGTCCCATTTAAGAGGATGTTTAAAATTGTAATACAGGGACAAATCTCCATCATAAAATTGAGACACTCTGAGGTTTTCTGCTTCTTCACTGAATTTTGGCAGATTAAATATTGCAAGATTCATAAAATCAATAAACTGTGCATGTTTCAGAACATAGGCAAGGGTTTTTTCAGCAGACTCCTCGTTTTCCTGTGGTGTACCAAAAAGAAGATATACGTAAGTTTTTATTCCTGCCCTTTTACAGGTTTTAAGAACATTGGATGCTACATTTAAATCAATCCCTTTCCCCATATTATCCAGAACTGCCTGGTCCCCGGACTCAAGTCCAAGATTAAGCATAACACATCCTGCTCTCCTTAATTCTTTTAAATAATCAAGATCCTGCAGTTCCTTTCTGATCCTTGCAAACCCATACCATGCAAAGGGCAGATCTCTTTTTGCACTATTTGTTGCAAGGGCTTTCATTAACGAAGGAGCGATTGCATTATCAATGAAATGTACATAATTTTGCTTATGTTTCCCATAAAGGTCTTTAAGATCTTGTATTACTTCTGAATTTTTCACAGGCGTATATTGTGTTTTTTCGGCTTTTTCCGGGCAGAAATTACATCTTCGCCAGTAGCACCCGCGAGAAGTGCTAAAGGGAAGAATTTTTCCGGGTGCTATATATGAATCCCATTGGACAAAATCAAAATCTGGAGAATATCTACCCATGTAACTACCTCTTACATTACAGGCGGATAAGATTGCTTCTTCCCCCTCTCCTTTTACAAAAATATCCACTAAACCGGAAAAGGGGTTCTTAAAATCTGGCATGCTCATCCATGTTGAGACAAGTCCGCCGCCAAAAATTAATTTTTTATCCTTAAAATTCTGTTTAATCCACCCGGCAAGTGCAAATGAAGTAAGTGCCTGGCTCAGATAACAAAGTGAAATACCAATGTAATCAGAATCAGATTCTTCAATTCTTTTTCTAAGACAAGTTTCAAAATAATTATAAAAAGGGTTTTCTTTATAATTCTCTGCTGCTTTTAAAAGATCATTGCTTTTCACAGGAGAAAGCTCGCTGTCCTTGTAGTCAGCAAGGGTGAGCTTAAATCGCTCTGACAAAACAGCTGAATTTAAAAGTTTATTGATATCAAACAGCTTCTGCCTGTATCTGTCAATATTCTGATACAAAGAATAATTCTTTAAACTCTCTATGTTCTCCTGCCTGTGTGAAAGAGCTCTTTTTGTCCAGCTTGATTCAGGTTCAATATCAGAGTTAATCAGATACAAGAGCCCTTCAATATTAGCATCATAAACCTTATGTTCAATATTATGAGCTTTAAGTGCGCCGGAAAGAAGTGCCAAACCGCCTGGAGGCTCACATGGTTTTACAATAGGTGGAAAAAATAAAATCATACTTATTTTGGAATCCTGTTAAATAAAAATTATTAAGGTTTTGAATATACAACCCTATTATTTTTATTTCAATTCCTTATGCCAACTAATTTCCTTACTCATTTCCCATCTTATTAAAACATAGATGCTTAATTACTCCTTTTATCCTTGACTTTACAGGACAGTTATTATAATCCGTTTATATTGATAGTATCAATATTGATGCTGAATTATTACAGGAGGTTTTTAATGCAAGAGTTCCAACTGATGGTCGAAGCTATTAGAGACCAGTTATGGGGAATTCCTACAATTTTTTTACTCGTTGGTTCTGGAATATTCATCTCTTTGGCCACCGCCTTTATTCAGATACGAAAATTTGGTTATAGCTGGTCTTTGATCTCAGGCAAATTTGATGATCCGGATGATCCCGGAGAAATTTCCCATTTACAAGCTCTGAATGCTTCTCTTTCTGCGACTATTGGAGTTGGAAATATAGCTGGTGTTGGAACAGCCATTGCAATGGGCGGGCCTGGTG
>JAGLLQ010000118.1 GCA_023140455.1 Desulfobacteraceae bacterium
TGCTTTTTCTTTAATTTCAGCCTCTTCTCTTTTTTGAGATCTGGTCCTGAAAATCGAACCTACCACTCCTATTTTTGTTCTGCAATGCCTTGCCACCATGGCATTTTCCATGGCAGTCATTTTAGAAAAAAGACGAATATTCTGAAATGTTCTGGCAATCCCTTTTTTAAAAATTTGATGTGGATTATGCCCTAGAATACTTTCACCATCAAAAAGCACATCACCTTCTGAAGCTTGATAGACACCAGTAAGGACATTAAAAACTGTTGTCTTACCAGCGCCATTAGGCCCAATTAATCCAACAATTTTCCCCTGCCCGATTGTAAAACTTAATTTTGACAAAGCATGGAGTCCACCAAATCTTACACTAATATTTTTTAATTCTAGTTGTGCCATAAAAATTTATTACCTGCTTCATTTATTAAAATATTATTATTGCTTTCCAGCAATAACAGCCTCTTTCTCCCTCATAGATGAAATAAAAGTACTTACATGTTTTTCTGCAATTTTAGCTGCAAGCTTGCAATCTTTCTTTTTTACTGCAAGCACAAGCTGTTCTAAATCATTATACATCTTAGCAAGATTACTATCTGAAACTTCAAGATACCTGTCAAAATACCTGCTGATATTATCATGTACAACATCATCAACATATTTATAAAGAGCGTTGCCTGATATTCGTGCAATCTCTCTATGAAGTTGCTGGTCTACTCCAAGAAAATCGTCCCATGCCGAAACACCACTATCTCTATGTTCTTTTAATTTTTCAAGGAGTGTATTTAAAGAAACAATATCTTCATCAGATACTTTTTGTGCTGCAAGGCTTGCAATTTGGCCTTCAATACCAGCGCGGAACCCACCTATGTCAATCACCGAAACCTTACCAAATCTAATCAACAAGGCAAGAGTCTCTGTAAATTGT
Organism: Desulfobacteraceae bacterium; assembly: GCA_023140455.1. The sequence goes on from JAGLLQ010000118.1 coordinate 923, forward strand.
TCCAGCCCGACACTCCTTACAATAGCACCCCCACCCGTACCAAGTCTTATTTCTATAAGCCCTTTATATTCAAGTACTCTTAAAGCTTCTCGCAAAGTACCTCTGCTTATATTGAAAGTCTCACATAATTCTCTCTCAGGTGGAAGTTTGTCGCCTTGATTTAGCCTTTGTGTAAGAATAGCTTCCTGAATCTGATCAATAACATCCTGAAATATTCTGCTTTTCTTTGCTTTTATAAAGCCAGTATTTTTTATTTCAGGCATTGATCTCCTTTTGGTATCATCCTTTTGATTGGTCGAACCATTGTTATGGTATAATCTTTCATTTGTCAATAAAAAATTTTTTTTATCAATAAACTTTAAAAAACAAGGGTTGGCAAGCAAAAAAGCTTGACTTTTCACTGGTTTATAGCTTATTTTTTATATTTAAACTAAATTTTAATAGATTTATAATAAAATCTATAGGCTTTATACAATAGACCTTAAGAAGGACTAAGATATGTTTATTATAGGTTATTTTCTGAAAGCGGTTGCACTTGTCTTAGACTATGCATTAACAATATATATGTGGATTGTTATAGCAAAAGTTGTTCTGTCATGGGTAAATCCTGATCCATACAACCCTATAGTCAAATTTATTAACAGTGCTACTGATCCTTTATTTTACCAAATAAGAAAACGGATTCCAGTTAATTTTGGGATGCTTGATATTTCACCTATTATTGTATTTTTATCAATTTATTTCATTCAGGTATTTGTAGTAAACAGTCTGATTCATTTAGCCAGTACTTTTGTTTAACTATAATTTTGAAGAGGCCACAATGGGTATCACACCAACAGTTGTAAGACAAAAAGAGTTTTCAACCAGATTCAGAGGCTTTGACATTCAGGAAATTGATTCTTTTTTAGAAGAAGTTGCAAAAGAAATCGAGGATTTGAACAATAAAGCTGAAGCACACCTTTTAGAAAAAGAAAGACTATACCTTGAAAATCAAGGGTACAGGGAGAGGGAGGATTCAATGAAAAAATCCATAATCCAATCCCAGAAAGTCTTAGACCAAATGAAAGAAAATGCTGAGAAATCCTCCCAGAATATTATTGCAGAGGCAGAAGTCCGGGCTGAAAAAATTCTTTCCAGAGCACATAACAGGCTTTCACAATTGCACAATGATATAAATGAACTAAAAAGGCAGAGAATACAACTTGAAATGCAGATAAGTTCAATCCTTGAATCCCATTCAAAAATGCTTGAAATCACCAAAGATGAAAATAAAGCTCAAGATGAAACTGATTCAACATTAAAATTTTTAAACCATGGGTAAAAAATATAAATAAGGATAATTGGGAGTGACAATACATGGCTGAGATTGATGCTTTTTTTAAACTATTGAATGACAAAGGTGCTTCTGACCTCCATCTTTCTGCTGGAGAACAACCAGCGTTAAGGATTGACGGAGACATAGAACGAATAAAATATCAAA
>JAGLLQ010000119.1 GCA_023140455.1 Desulfobacteraceae bacterium
TCTGGTCAAAAAGCAGCTGATATTGTGCAGGACTTATTAACGCTTGCACGCAGAGGAGTGAAAACCACTCAGATAATATGTTTGAATGATTTGATAGAACAATACTTAGATTCACCGGAATATGCCAAGCTTACTGGATTTCATCCAAATATTAAGGTTGAATTATTTTTAGATAAAGAACTGTTAAATATTGAAGGTTCTGTGATCCATTTAATAAAAACCATTATGAATCTGGTATCTAACGCTGTTGAAGCACAAGTATCAGGTGGTGAAATTATTATATCAACAAAGAATCAACATATTGATAAGCCGGTAAAAGGATATGAAGATCTGAAGCAAGGTGATTATGTTCTTTTAAAAGTTGCTGACAAAGGCATGGGTATACCTTCTGATGATCTAAATAAAATATTTGACCCTTTTTATACAAAAAAGGTTATGGGTAGAAGCGGTACCGGCTTGGGTATGGCAGTTGTATGGGGTACTGTTCAAGATCATAATGGTTATATTAATGTTGAAAGTAAAGTGGGTATTGGTACTGTGCTTTATCTTTATTTCCCTGTCACACAAAAAATAGTTGCAAACCCGGAGAAAACATTAATCGAAACTAATCATGGGAATCTGGAAAAAATATTGATTATTGATGATATTCCAGAGCAAAGAGAAATAGCCTCTAAAATGCTTGAAAAGTTGAACTATTCTGTTACAGCAGTTTCAAGCGGTGAAAAAGGGGTAGAATATATTAAAAATAACAAAGTTGATTTAATAGTCCTTGATATGATTATGGATCCGGGCATTGACGGTTTAGAAACATATAAAAGGATTTTGGAACACAATCCAGAGCAAAAAGCTATTATAGCAAGCGGGTTCTCAGAGAACGATAGAGTTAAAGGTGCTCAAAGGCTTGGAGCCGGTGGCTATTTGAAAAAACCATATACATTTGAAAAATTAGGACTTGCTGTTAAGGCAGAACTTAAAAAATAGCCTGATCAAAACAGCAAGCCTTAGAAAATTATTTAATACATAGCATCAATCTCATCTTTGTATTTGTCTAAAATTAAACTTTTTTTGAGTTTTAAAGTAGGTGTTAGAAGCCCATTTTCTATAGTACTTTCATGAACAATTGTTGTCTTTTTAATGGTTTCAAAAGAAGCAAAATTTTTATTTTTTTCTTCAACCTGAGCTTCAATTAATGTGATAATTTTCTCATTAATCATTAGGTCGTCCAGGGTTTCAAAGGGGATATTATTATTCTTTGCATATTCTGGAACAGTATCAGGATCAAGTGAGATAACAGCTGAAAGAAATTTTCGTTTATCTCCGATGACACATATCTGGCTTATGTATTTAGATGTTGCAATAACACCTTCAATGGAAGAAGGGGCAATGTTTTTTCCACCGGCAGTGATTATAAGATCTTTCTTTCTACCGGTAATTTTAAGAAAATTTTCAGAGTCAATTTCACCTAAGTCTCCAGTATATTGCCATCCGTCTTCAGTTAATGTTTCTGCTGTTTTCTCAGGCATTTTATAATATTCTTTCATAACATTACGTCCGCGATACATGACTTCGCCATCGTCAGCTATCTTCTGCTCTACGTCTACGCCAGGTTGACCCACCCATCCAAAGCGATAATTATCATACCTGTTGAGATTAGTAAAAGAAGTATTTTCCGTCATGCCGATGCCTTCTAAGAGCAGAATACCGGCAGCATGGAAAAATTTACCTATGGAGGGATCCAAAGGGGCCGCTCCACTTATTGCCCATTGGACTCTGCCACCAAGTGCAGCTTGAATTTTACTGAATACAAGTTTTGTTGCAAGTTTGTATTTTAAGCCAAGTATAAAAGGTACTTCTTGTTTTTTAAGTTTGTACTCGCCAACAAGAGCTCCTGTTTTACAAGCCCAGTTAAAAATTTTAAGGGCAGCTCCTCCTTTTGCCTCAGCTCCGCTGATAATTTTAGAGTAAACTTTTTCAAATATTCTGGGCACACTTGCAAACCAGTGAGGTCTTACAACCTGAATATCTTCTATCACAGTGGTTATATCCCGGGCAAAGGTAGTAGTAACACCACAAAAAAGGGCTGTAAAGACACATGTTTTTGCAAAGACATGGGCAAGAGGGAGGAAGAGGAGCGATTCATATTCGTCACGAACATCTGCACTGTGATACACAGACTGGGCAGTAAACGTAACATTATCATTGGTAAGTACCACTCCTTTTGGTACACCAGTTGTGCCTGATGTGTATATGATCCCTGCAGGATCGTCAGGGGTTACTGCATCAACCATTGCCATAAAATCTTTATCTGAAATATCTTTCCCAAGTTCTAAAAATTCTTCAAATGTCATTATCCAGTCATCATCCCCTGAATCTCCATTGAATAACACTACTTTTTCAACATCCGGGATTTCCTTTCGAATTTCCAGAAGCTTATTCAACTGGGTTTCATCTTGGGCAAAAACTATTTTTGCATCGGAATGATCAATTATATATCTGCAATCTTTAGCAAGGTTGGAATGGTATATCCCGACATTGCATGCACCAATAGATACAACTCCAAGGTCAGTAAGTACCCAGCGATATGAGGAATAACTCAGGATGTTTACTTTATCATTTTTACCAACTCCAAGTGCCATAAGGCTTTTTGATACTGTTTTTACCTGTTCATAAAATTCTGCCCAGGTTACAGATTCAGTGACACCAGCTTTGACAAACCATTTATAGGCAGGTTTTGTGTTGAATTTGTCAGAAGTCTCTTTGAGCATTCGGTGGATGTTGGTAAAATCTTTTATCACCATGGATATTTCTCCTTGCAAAATATAATTGTTAAACATCTTTAAATGTATAATATAAATCTAATAGCTTGATTAATCATTTATCGCAAGTGTATTTGTTACATATTTATTTTGTGTATTGGAAATAAAACAGGTATAATCAATTTTTTTGTAAAAGAGCAATAAATCGATAAAAAAATAATGGTGGTATTATGAATAATATTTGGAAAAAAGATATTGATATAGCAGAAGCAGAATTGTTTTCTAAAGATTGTATTGTGGGGCACCTCGGGATTGATATTTTTGAAAGAGGTGATGATTACCTTAAAGGAAGTATGCCGGTTGACAAAAGGACTATTCAGCCTCTTGGGATTTTGCACGGCGGGGCATCAGTTGTTCTGGCTGAAACTCTTGGAAGTGCCGCGTCATATATGTCCCTGGACGAATCCCGATACAGTGTAGGCCTTGAAGTTAATGCAAATCACATTAAAAGCGTATCTTCGGGTATGGTTTTTGGGACTGCAAGACCTGTTCATTTAGGAAACTCAACACAGGTATGGGATATTACAATTGAGAATGAAGACGGAAAGCTTATTTGTCTTTCCCGTTTAACAATGGCGGTTTTAAAGGCTAAATTATGAGTATATTTATATGCTCAATCTGATGTGATGCCTGATTCTTTTTAGAGCATTTTCCATCACATCGTCAAAAGGAGAGCCGCAACAATGTCTGATACTTTACAAACCCAATCAATTTTCGCAGGTTACCTTTTTGCCATTGGTGCCACAGCAATCTGGTCCGGTAATTTTATTGTAGCAAGGGGATTGAGTGACAGTATCCCACCTGTTAGTCTTGCTTTCTATAGATGGTTGGTAGCTGTCATTGTTTTCACGCCATTTGCAATTAAAAATATAATCCAGGAATGGGCGATCATAAAAAAACATATTGGATATTTTTCAATTACATCCTTTCTCGGCATTACAACATTTAATACTCTTATTTATTTTGCAGGCCACACTACAACGGCTATGAATTTATCGCTGATTGCAATTACATTCCCAATATTTATTATTATTTTCTCAAGGTTTTTATATAAGGAATTAATTACAATAAAAAAAGGAATTGGTATTGTTCTTGTTTTAGTTGGTGTTCTTTTTTTAATTACAAAAGGTGAGTTCGCGACCATCTTAAACATTTCATTTGCCATTGGTGATGTATGGATGTTAATAGCTTCAATAATATTTGCTGTATACAGTCTTTTTTTAAAAAATAAACCTGATGGGTTGAGTATAAAAGCACTTCAACTTTCAACTTTTATCCTTGGATTACTTTTTTTATTACCATTTTTTATATATGAGCAAGCCACTGTTTCTCAATCTTTTTTAAACCAAACAACCATCCCTGCTATCCTTTATGTCGGGATTTTTGCCTCTCTTTGCGCATTTGTGCTATGGAATAAATCAATCGTAGCACTTGGGCCATCAAAGGCGGGCATGGTATATTATACTCTTCCTTTATTCAGCGGTTTTTTAGGGTATCTTTTTTTGCATGAAACCATCAGCATGATTCATTTTTACAGCATAGCACTTATTTTTTCAGGAATTGTTACCACTAATCATGAATCGAAAAAATATTAGAGCAGGGCAGCATCTGCCCCTGCTCTAAGGGAATGGATGAAATTACGTGGAGGTGCAAGCTCTTATGGTAGCGGAGTTGCTCGTAGAATCATCCAGACTTTAACTTCGTATTAATTTAAAGAGTATTGCTGCATTGTTCCATTAAGCGGCTCCCTTTTTTTCTGATTGTTCAAAAATAGTATGCAAAAATCCTTTATGCATGGTGTTACAATATTTGGATTTCAGGGGAAAATCTATTGGTAGAAATACTGATATTGACAGTTAAAAAGTCTTAAAGATACCAGTGTAGTAATAGCATTTATTATTTACCAGTTCTTTCAATTGCAACAACTCATCATAACTGAAGTCTCTGCGATTATCTATAAAATCGTAAACCTCAACGAAATTTGCTTTATTTATTTTCCGGATGTCTGTCCAACGTCTTTTCATTCCTTTTCGAGTGTCTTCAAAGGGTATATTTAACATATATATTATCCTCCTCTTAATATCAGGCCAATGTATTTTTTCTTTTTGGCACCAGTGAGTATAAGGTTTGTTATATATAGCCACCCCTAATAATTTTATCTATAATACACTTATTGCCCGGCTGTGATTGTTTTGTTAAATGGTTAAATAATTTGTTTGTATATTTTTTTATAAAGCTAACTATTCTTCTCATATTATACCCTCCTGTATTTAATTTAAAATTAATCTATTTTTGAAGTGTAAATCAGCTGTTTCATTTTTAATAATATTGGATTCAATAGAAAAATCAATTGGTAGAAGTGTTGTAATTCAGGGTAAAAAAAACCTAAAACACAGGTAGAATTGTTTCTGAATTATGATTTTTTTTATTTTAGAGGCGTGATGAGGGTAGCTTTTGTTCCACTGCCAGGAGTAGATTCTATATGAAAATTACCACCATGGTGGTGCATACGTTCCTGTATGGAAAAAAGGCCAAAGCCCTTGTCTGTTTTCCTTGACAAATGCATCTGGGCTGTGTCAAATCCAATCCCGTTGTCTTTAACTAAAACCTCAATATTGTTTTTATTCTTTTTTATAAAAACTTCAATTTCTGTTGCCATGGCATGTTTGATAACATTAAACAAAAGCTCTCTTGCTGCCTGGTAAATAAGAATACAGTCAGTTTCATCCATGGGTTTAGATTTTTCATCATCAAAAAACTTTATGGGGATATTATATAATTTAGACTTTCTTTCACAAATAGATTCCAAAACTGTTTCAATCCCGAATTCATATAACTCAGGAGGGCTTAAGTCAAAGGTTAAATTTCTAATTTGATCTATGGTCTGATCAACTATATCAGTCACCATGGAAAGTTTTCCTCTAATATCTTTTGAGGCAGCAGAGTCTGAGATTTCATTCAGTTTTATTCGTGTCAGCGCCAATGCCTGACCTGACAGGTCATGAAGCCCCAGTGCAATGGAGCGCCTTTGTTTTTCTTCGGTCAGGGCTATTTGAGAAGAAAGCTCTCGCAATTGTTCCTGATAATTTGAAAGTTCGTCCTGGGCTTTTTTTTGTTCACTTATATCCACAAAACAGGTTCTAAAAGCAAATGGTTTATCATTTTTTAAAATAATAGAAGAAGTTACTTGTCCCCAAAGTTCAGATCCATCCTTCTTTTTAAGTTTCAGTTCTACCGAGCTTATTTTTTGTCCCTGTTTTACTTTTTTTATTCGGGAAGCTACCAGTTCCACAAATTCATCTTCAAGCAAATAAGAGATATTAATTCCTGATTTATAGTCTTCTTTTGTATATCCAAACCAATTAAGAGCAGCTTTATTTGCATACAAAACATTAAAATCCAAATCATATTCACTAAAAGGAATGGGGAGCAGTTCGATCATTTCTCTATATTTTTCTTTACTTTCTTTCAGATTATGTTCAGCAATTCTTCTTTGATGATTTTCAATATATAACGCCTCCCCCTGTTGTTCAATGGTTGAAAAAGCAAGAGAATACCTCTGGGATATTAAAAAAGCCTGTGAAAACAAAAATGAAAACAATCCTACTGGAATAAAATGCTCTGTCTCAATTATCATTTGATTATCTAAAATGTCATTTACAACCGCAGTTATAAGCACAATAAAACCAGTCAAAAAAATCATTGCACCCTGCCTTTTGTTTAAAAGAGCTCTAACTAATACGACTGCGCCATAAATTGAAAGACAAATAGTGAATGCCTGAAACATCGGCAGGGACATGGTAAACCAGCGTGATGGAAAAAACAGCACAAAAGTTGAGAACAATAAACCGATAAAAAGAACTCCTTTGACAAAGGTATCTGACATTTCATCGGGAAATATGGTTTTCATATACCATATAAACAATGGAACAGCACCATACATGGACAGGTAAAGCAGCTTAAGAAACAACCAGAACTCCATAGTTGGGAAAATAGTTACAATATACCGTTCACCAAAAATAATTGTCTGATAACCTTCTAACAAACAGATGATTCCGAACAGTAAAGATGTCTTGTCCTGTTTACGGATCAAAAAAAGAGCGATGTGATAAAATCCAATAATCCAGATGGCTCCAAAGAGTAAAAAAGAGAATACCAGTTCTTTTTCTCTTTCTGCATGCAGTTCAGATACTTTCCCTAAATAGACAGCTCCCCACAAGCCTCCCACCCAATCATGAAAATTAGAAACATGGATCACAATATCAAGGACATTTGAATCGTTCTCAAGAGCAGTAACTGAAGGAGCATAAAGCGGGATAGTCTGCTCTTCGGTCGAACCTGGAAAACCTGATGTACATATTAATTTTCCATTGATATAAACTCTTGATGACGAAGACGCATCAAAAACTTTCAGTCCCAAATCTTTTTCTTTAGTAAAAACCTTTAGTCGATAGGTAGCAAACCCGATACCAGATAATTTTTTCCCATCGATTTCAAATTTATTCCAACGACCCGGAGCATTTATATATTTGAAAGTTAAATCTTTATTTTTTTTAAATTGATCCGGAGGTACAAGTTTTTTCCAGTAAAATTCCCATTCGCCTTTTAGCACTACAGGACCGTTTTTATTAATATCCCAACCGCGCAAATCCATAACTCCCTTTTTGGCTACAGGGAGGGGCTGGTCAATAGTTTTACTGGTACAGGCACAGAAAAAACAGACAATGATGACCATAAAAACAGCGGACAGCATATATTGTGTTTGTTTTTGCAATTTATAACCTCTGTTTTTCTCAATAATCTGCTGAGATCAGTCCCTCACTGATGGCTAATCGCGTTAATTCAGCAACACTTTTCATATTTAATTTTTTCATTATTTGTCTGCGGTGGGATGATACAGTTTTAACACTAATAAAAAGGCGACCTGCAATATCTTCTGATTTAACACCTTCAACAACAAGTTGAAATACTTCCCGTTCTCTTAAGGTCAGGATTGATAAAGAAGAGTCTTCGTGTTGGGGTAGATCTGAGGCAAAATCGCTGACAACAACATCATGGATTTGAGGTGAGAGGTAGGATTTGTTACTCGCAACTGTACGAATCGCAGTGGCAAGTTCTTCATAGGCGCACTGTTTGACCAGATATGCCATTGCTCCTGCCTTGAGCATTCCAATTACATAACGCCTTGTGGAGTGAATTGAGAGCGCGATTATTCTTACATTGCTATTATGATCTGAGATCAGCTTTGCAGCATCAATGCCATTTAAGTCCGGCATATTTATATCAAGTATAACTACATCGGGATTGAGTTCATCAACAAGCTGCACAGCCTCCCTGCCATTTTCTGCCTGGGCAACTACTATTATGTCTTTTTCCTTTTCAAGCATGGAACAAAGACCCTGGCGGATAAGCTTATGATCATCGGCTAGTATAACTTTAATACCCATTATCTTTCCTTGTTATGTAATTATAAAGTCTCAGGATTTATCTACTATGCAATAAAATAGAACCTTGCTCTTTGTCAAGGGAAAAACAGGTAATCACTCGCTATCCCTTTCTGACTTCCAATGGCAGACGGATTATAAATTTAGCACCTAAGCCGGGGGTTGATTCCACACTCATTTCACCGTCATGGTTTTCTGTAATGATAAAATAGGATACAGAAAGACCAAGACCAGTGCCTACGCCCACAGCTTTGGTGGTAAAAAACGGCTCGAAAATTCGTTTACGGATTATTTCATCCATGCCCGGACCGTTGTCTTCAATTTCAATACACAGCATATTTACCTTTATTTCCCGGAACAGTCGCAATGTGAACTTAGGTCTATACTCACTGTTTTTTTCCATTACGTCATGCATGGCCTCGGCCCCGTTCCTTAAAATGTTGAGCAGCACCTGCTGTATTTTTGCTCCTCCGCATGGCACCATGGGCAAATTGTCTTCATATTCTTTTACGATTTCAATGGCTTTGAAATCATACTGTTTTTTTATATCATAATCTGTTGCAGCAAGTTCCAGAATTTTGTCAAAAAGTTCTGCCAAATTATGGGAGGAGACAGATGAGTCACCTTTTCTGGCAAAGCTGAGCATATTACCTACAATTTCCGCCACCCTTTTTCCTGATTCAATTATGGTTGTTACCATACGTGGAATATCTCTTTTTTCCATAAAGGTTTTAATGTCATCCATTTTGATACCAATTTCTTCTGCAACTTTCTTGTTAGCCGGCATCTCAGTATCGGTCAGGCGGTTGCTCATCACAATAGATGTCTGTAGTATACCGGCCATGGGGTTATTGATTTCATGGGCCATGCCGGCGGCCAATCCGCCTACAGAAAGCATTTTTTCTGATTGCACCATCATCTCTTCGATACATACCTGCTCTGTTACATCATCAATCCTGACCACTGCACCCTCTATACCGTTTGCGATTAATGGATAGATTGTTATATCTTCAAAGAGAGTTTCTCCTTTTTCCCGGTGAACTCTCTTTCGGTCAATCTTTATCTCACAAGTCTGCATTGCACTGTGTATCAGTTCCATATCGGTGGCCAAGCGGGGGATAACCTTATCTAATGACTGTCCAAGCGCGTCTTCTGGTGGCAAACCTGTTATATGCTTAGCTTTGCTATTCCACTGAGTTACTTTACCTTTTGTATCCACGCCAATTAAGATTGATGGCATGGAGTCAATGATATTGGATAAATAGTTGCGGAGGCTGAGAAGTTTTTTCTCTCCTTTTTTGCGCATAATGATATCAAAAATGAGGATAAGAATAGAAAACAGCAATAAACTGATAATCGTTCCTACAAGATAAATACGCACCTTATATTTTTGATAAAAAGAAAAAGGTTTGTTATGGATTATGCTGTTTTCGGGTAATTGATCTTCGGATATACCTTGTTTTACCAGCTGCGGGTAGGAAAAAGCAGGAAGATCGATATTTTTTATCAAAACCGGAATATCTTTTGCCTTTTTACCGTTTAAAATTTCTATAGCCATTTCAGCTGCTTTAGGGCCATGAATATTGCCATCTGAGAGATATCCACCAAGAATACCATGACCAAGATAACTCTTTAAGGTTGCATATATGGGGCCTGTAAAATAATTTTTGAATAATTGTGAAATTTCAACAATGGAATAGCTCCTGCCTGTTCTGTCCCGATTAAAAAGATGAAAAAACAAAACAGTATTAGAGTCGGCTTTTTGTAAAAGTTTTTGCAATTCATCTACAGTCAAGTTGTCATAAAATGAATAGGGTAGATCATGCTTTAGTTCAGACAGAGCTTTTTTTATCTGAAGTGTTCTTTTTATGCCTGAAGAACTTTGATCATTGATAACAATCAGGTGACTCATTTTGGGATGAATTTTAAAAGCAAGTTCAAAAGTTTTTTTGAATTCAAGATGCTGAACTATACCTGTTACATTTTTTTCATCTTTCAAACGCTCAGCCGGAAAATGGCTTACTCCGGAAAAAACTATGGGAGCATTATTAAAAAGTTCAGCACGATGATCTAAAGCAAAAAAAAGAGCATTATCATCATTGGCCATAATGAGATCAAAAACATCTTTTTTAAATTTTTCTTTGTATAAAGCTATTAGGTTTTTATAATGAAGCACAGACTTTGCTCTTTTTGTATCCATATATTGGATGGTGAGTCGAATGCTTGTTCGGTTTTCATGGAATGTACTTTTGATACTGTCAGTTATATCATCTTCCCATGGATGTCCATGATAGTATGACTGCAAGAGGAGCACATGTTTAACTTGAGTGGATTCTGCACTTGATACAAAGGCAATAGACATAAAAACAATGATGGCAATCAAAAAAAGAATAATAAATTTGAATTGGGCTACTGCCTTGTGAATTGA
>JAGLLQ010000012.1 GCA_023140455.1 Desulfobacteraceae bacterium
ACAATTGTTTAAAAGCTTTAGACACTCTTTCAACAGAAGCTTTACTCAATAATTGACGGTAATTTATTTGCTTTAAGTCTTTCTCTTTATATCTTAACAGCCGGGATAAAGAATCATTGTAAAAAGTAAGGTTTCCTTCCAGGTCCAATTCAAAATAGCCATCCTCAATCGATGTCAGGATAGCCCTGTCTCTCTCGGTACTCACCCTTACAGCTTCCAGCATCGAATTAATCTCTCTTGAAAGATCAGCCAGCTCATCTTTACCATGGGTAGATGTCTTAGTAAAAAGATTCCCTGTAACTCCAATATCTTTAACTTCATTATTTAGCCGAACCATTCTTGAAAGTATAGTCACTTCAAGAAAGAGTAATGTTGCAATAACAAAGACCAGACCTGTTACACATAATGAAAGGATAAGATAATTCATGCTCATCTTACCCTGGGCAAAAATCCTGCGTTCTTTGTCTATCCCCAGCATGAGTATGGGTTTGTCATGTAAATCTGTCAACAATGCATATGCTGCAATAGTATTGTCATTAAGCTCTTTTACCACAACTCTCTTCTCAATTGACAAAGATTGTTTTGCGTCCCTGAAATCATCAGGGATCTGTTCTGTATCCATACGTTGAAGATTGATAGAAAGATTTATTTTTGAAGCAAGCCTTTTGACTTCCGAATCATTGAGGTATCGTCCGGCAATCAGTGTGCCTGCAACAGGTCCCTTAAACTGACTTGTAAGAATCGGGGCAGATGCCAAAAGGACAGGGTTTTCCGGCAGTATAGTCAGTCCTGTTATTATATCAAGATTATTTTTACCTCGGAACAGAAAAGAACAGGAATAAATGTGCTTGATTAACGAATCAGGGCAAACAGTGCCTTCTCCGGTTTCCAAGTCAGAAAATTTACAATATACAATCTTCCCGCCAGTATTTACAAATATTAAAAAATTCACATGCAGATTAACTACTGTGGAATCCATAAGATTATTGTCAATATAATCCTGGTTCATATCCTGAACAAACTGATATGTGTCATCCCAGGGAGCCCAGTCCCCGACAACGCTTTTCAGTTGAGCCAGCTCATCATCAATAATCTTCATTGCCTGATCTGCATTCTGAAGAATGTTCTGTCTTTCAAGTTTTGCATAACCACCAAGCAGAATTGCACTGGTAATGGAATAAATGATTAGAACCATTAAGATAAGTGTTGTACCAATAGCCAGTAATGTTTTTTTTCTAAGTCCCATTAAGTTTTACCTTTCAGGCATTATTACAAAATCACCTGTATCAATGCCTGTAATTAATCCTATGTTAATTACGAAATATGATTCAGACAATTCGCATAGTCTCCATAAACAATTCAAATATATTGATTAGATATAATTTAATAAGTATACTGCATACTGTAGCACAAACAAATAATTATTATTTTCTAAATACATCTTTATCATTATTTGCTATTAATCTCTCTTAGTGCAAATTTAGTTAAGAATATGCTATTTTTGTTATTGTTTTTAAATAATATTTATATTAATTGAATTGCCAATGGACTTAATCATTTATCTTTGCTGCATAGCCTTTGTTGGAGGCCTTGTTCAAGGCCTAACAGGATTTGGTGTTGTACTTGTTGCCCTGCCTCTTATGGGATTTTTTATTGATATTAAAACAGCTATCCCCCTGATATTATTGCTGAGTCTTGTTATTAATTTTACGCTTATCTCCAGAATGTTAAAACATTTTGATTATAAAAAATGGATTCTATTATTTATTTTTTCCCTCCCGGGTATTCCTTTAGGGATCATTGTGTTGAAATATGTTAACCCAAGATACCTTGAACTTCTCATAGGATGGGTAGTTATTTTCACATCTGTTTTCTCAATGTTCAATTCCGCTTCCTCCAAAGAGCCGCACAAATTCTGGGCAGGTCTTGCAGGGTTTATTTCAGGCTTTCTGGGTGGCAGTATTGGAGCTACTGGCCCCCCTATTGTTATTTATACATCACTCCAGCCCTGGGATAAGGAGCAGATAAAAACCACCATGGTCTCTTATTTCATTCTTACAGGTTTAGGTATTCTTATATTCTATATTTTTAACAACTTGATAACAAAACAAATCCTTATCTCGTTTGGATACTGTGTTATGCCTCTAATATCAGGTGTTGCGTGCGGCATTTTTATTTTTAACAGAATCAATGACACCCTGTACAGGCGCATTATTAATCTACTTTTAGTTTTTCTTGGAATAATGCTGCTTATAAAATAAATCCTTAAATTATCAAACCTCAGACCTCTCAAAAACTTGGAAACCATGGATTTAACAGATAAATTTATTGACAGTTATTAATAATTTTAGTACCTTAAATGGTTATTTTTAGGAGCAGAATTGATGACTATCAGACATGATAATGAAAAAGCACAGTTTAAAAAACTTTTCAAGCAACAGGGTTTAGATCAATTTAATAATAGATTTAAAGTACTGGAAATGTTTTTGCAAACTGATGAGCATATAACCAGTAAAGATTTAACCAAACAACTTGAACAAGACGGCGAGTCTTTTGAAGAAAACTTTATTGCAGGAACAATGGAGCTTTTATGTAAATATGGGTTTGCAAGTAAAATAGAATTTAATAATGGCACTCCCCGGTTTGAACATCGTCACCTTGGGCTGCATCATGATCATATGATTTGTACAAAGTGTGGTAAAATTATTGAATTCAGGGATGAAGAGCTTGAAAACAATCAATCTAAAATGGCTCAAGCCTATGGATTTCATATGTTGCAGCATAAGATGGAAATATATGGAATCTGTTCAGAATGTCTAAGACAACGCAACCTTGTTATTTCTCTTGACCACATCAAACAAGGTGAAAAAGTAGTTGTAGTAGGTTTTGAAGGTGGACAAAAAATTGCAGAACGTCTTTCCTCTATGGGAATCAGAAAAGGCGCGACCATTGAAATTGTAACTACGCAGGCAGGCGGACAAATTGTTGCAGCTGTTGAAGAAAGCAGATTTGTAATAGGAAGAGGCATGGCCACAAAGGTGATGGTTCAATCAGCAGATAAGCCGGGCGCTGCAATTTTAGATAATAAAATAAAAAAGACCTCTGATGATATTAATAATCTCAGCAATGTAAAACAAGGACAGGAATGTATTATATCAAAAATTTCAGGAGAGCCAAAGCTTAGAAGGAGGCTTTTGGAAATGGGAATAAACAGGGGTGCAAAAATCTATATTGAAAAATATGCCCCCTTAAAAGATCCTCTTGAACTTATCGTAAAGGGAAGCCATATTTCATTACGTGTTGAAGAAGCTGCACATATCAATGTTGAAGACGTAAGGAACTCGAAGACAGATGACTGATATCACCATTGCACTTTCCGGGAATCCAAATTCCGGAAAGACATCCATGTTTAACAACTTAACGGGTGCCCGCCAGAAGGTTGGTAACTGGCCGGGCGTAACAGTCGAAAAAAAGGAAGGACACTGTAAATATAAAAATCATAATATAAATGTTGTTGATCTTCCAGGCACCTACAGTCTTACACCCTTTTCAATTGAAGAAATAGTTACAAGAGATTTTATTATTCAAGAAAAACCCGATGTAGTTGTAAGCATTGTTGACTCTTCAAACCTTGAACGAAGCCTTTATCTTGCAATGCAGATTATGGAAACAGGGCAGCCCATGGTTCTTGC
>JAGLLQ010000120.1 GCA_023140455.1 Desulfobacteraceae bacterium
GAATCATAGCTCCGGCTCAAAAACATAAATCTTGCAGCATCTTTACCAACTTCCTGAACAATATCTTTAAGTGTTACAAATTCACCGGCTCTTGTTGACATTGCACATGGTTTGCCGCCTCTTAAAAGGTTAACAAGCTGAACAAGGATAACATCAAACTGGTCGCTGCTGTTCCTGCCACCTGCATCAATGCATGCATTGATTCTCGGGATATATCCATGATGATCCGCGCCCCATACATCAATCACCCTGTCAAAGCCTCTGTCAAATTTTTCTATGTGATATGCAATATCTGATGCAAAATAAGTTGTTACACCATTACTTCTTACAACAACCCTATCTTTTTCATCGCCATACTTTTCAGTATTAAACCATAATGCACCATCTTTTTCATAGACAATCTCTTTGGATTTAAAATCGTCAATTGTTTTATTAACTAATGAGGAACCATCAGATGAACTATCAGGAGAATCATGAAGGCTTTGTTCGCTGAACCATTGATCAAATTCTACTCCGAAACTCTTAAGATCATCTTTGATCCCGTTCAGAATTCGATTTGCTGCCCATTTTGCACATTCTGAAATTGCCTGATCTTCTTCTAATTCAAAAAGTGTGTTCCCTTTTTCAAGTAAAATATCATTTGCAAAATCTTTTATATAATCGCCCTGATAGCAATCATCAGGAAAATCTATTTTTTTGCCTTGTTGTTCAAGAAGTCTCAGCCATACAGATGTCCCCAGTGTATTAATCTGTCTGCCTGAATCATTAATATAATACTCTTTTTGAACATCAAAGCCTGCAAAGGCAAGAATGTTTCCTGTAGCATCACCAACAGCTGCACCTCTTCCATGCCCGACATGTAAAGGTCCTGTCGGGTTCGCGCTCACAAATTCAACCTGAACTTTCTTGTTTTGGCCAAAATCAGATGACCCGTATTCTCTGTCCTGGGTAAAAATAGTTTTTAAATTTGAATGCCATGCTTGATCGCATAGGAAAAAATTAATAAACCCGGGTCCTGCAATTTCAACTTTTTCTATTATGTCTGATGCTTTAATGAAAGAAGTAACAGCCTCTGCAATTTTACGAGGAGCCATTTTTTGCACTGATGCTGAAATCATTGCAAAATTGGTTGAAACATCACCTTGAGCTGCATGTTTTGGTTCTTCAAATTCTATTTCAGGAAAATCATCAGAAATTAAAAGTCCCTCTTCAAATGCTTTTGCAGCACTTATCAAAACTATTTTTTTTATTTCCTCTTTCATTATAGGTAATATTAATCCTCATGCTCTGAATTATCTTCTGGTTTAAACTTTGGAGTATCATCGTCAGTATCTATTTCTTTTATTTCATCTTCAGAAGTATCACCATCATCTTTCAGGAGATCCTCAACTTCGACTTCCTCTTCTTCCTCTTCTTCTGTAACCAAGGATTCAACATCTTCATAATTGACAACTATTTTTTCTTCAGACTTTTTAGAAAAAAACTCCAGAGTTGTTTCATAAAGTTTCGCAGCTACACGTGCGTCAGGAAAGAAATTCTTACTACGCAATTTTGTAATAAATTGTTCAGCACTTGTTTTTGATGCTTCGGTCATCTCTTTTAAAGCGTATGTGCCTTCATACATGATTACAAAATCATTATCTACTTCACCGGCTTCAAAAACACTAAGGACATCTTCTTTTGTATTCTTTTCAAATGTAAATTTGTATCTCATTTTAATCCCTCCCCCTAACAACATATATAAATAAATTACTAAATTATAGTTCAACTATTATTTCTGTCAATCTATTTGCAAAAAAACAAAAAAAGGGATTGTCAGCAATATGCCTTAATCCCTGAAGATTTGTATATTAACAAATCTCAAAACAACTTACAAGTCCTCTATTTTAAAACAAATAACACCATTTTTGACACCCGTATTTAAAAATTTAAAGAATAAAAACCCTACTCTTGGAAAAAAGTCTTCCAAGAGTAGGGGAATATATACTCACTAAGAAGTAAATAGAAGAGATGAAGAATCTTATTACTATTATTCTTCTCCTTCTCCTGAATCATCATCGGCATCATCATCTGAGCCATCATCGGCGTCATCATCTGTGCCATCATCAGCATCATCATCTGTGCCATCATCTGCGTCATCATCTGTGCCATCATCTGTGCCAAGACCCAATAGACCATTTACAGCTACAGCTATTGCCGGATTATCCACTGACTTATTTGAGGCTGCAGACAAGGCTGCTGCGGCTCCTTCCTCATCGCCAGCTTTTACAGCTTCTTCATATGCTGCCAGTTTTCCCACAGTGGAATTAGATGATGCATTGCTTCTGGCATTTGAAGAGGCATGTGCAGCATTTAATCGACCCAGTAAACTTGCAATTTTCCCTTTAATACCTTTAACACTAGTGCTGTCAGTATCAGTGTCAGTGTCACTGTTATTATTACTATTGCTGTGGCTTTTGCTATTGCTGCTGATACTGCTTTTGCTGTGATCGTTCCCAACTCCCTTACCATTTCCATTACCGTTACCGTTGTCATTTCCGTTGTCGCCACCACTGTCGCCACCACTGTTTCCACCACTGTTTCCTCCGCCATTGCCTCCGCCGTTTCCTCCGCCATTGCCTCCGCCGTTTCCACCGCCATTGCCTCCGCCATTGCCTCCGCCGTTGCCTCCGCCGTTGCCACCAGCTTTAGCAAAAGCAGGGGTAGACCCGACAGAAAAATCTCCTGTACCAAACGTTAAAGGCAAAAATAATAGTGCTGCTGCGATTAAAAAACATATTGTATAATTGAAAGAATGTTTTACAAAAATTTGTAAAGGATTGCCAAAATTTGTTGTCTTAACTAAAGTTGTAGTTTTCATAATCCACCTCTTCTATCTTATTTATCGTTTATTCCTACTTCTCAAAATGTTCGTCTTTATTATAAACTTAATCCAAGTATTAATTGCAAGCAATATCTGTTCCGTATTTGTTTTATATTATTGTATTGTTTTTTCCCAAATTTCTTCTTCCAACCCGCTAAAACAAAAAAAGGAATTTAAGGCAGATGCCGTAAATTCCTCTGATCTTTGTTAATGGCGGAGAAAGAGAGATTCGAACTCTCGATGGAC